>NZ_JAQJCG010000006.1:0-265225 GCF_030182565.1 Rhizobium centroccidentale
CCCACAGGCGGCAATCCATTGTCGCCTAAAACGAGACAAAGTCATAAGACAAGCGGTTTTCCGTCCGGGATTGCGTGAAGCCAAAGAGATGGAGCGGCTCAGAGATTCCGTGAAAAACTGAGCCGCTCTAGCGCATCTGTGTCGGGCTTGTGCCCGTGAGCCGGCGGAACATGGCAATGAAGGCCGACGCATTACTGTAACCCAGCTGCGTTGCAATGCGGTGCACGGGCTCTCCGGCCTCGATCATCGACAATGCAGCAACGAGCTTCAGTCTCTGCCGCCACTCGTTGAAGGAAAGGCCGAGATCATTCTGGCATCGGCGCGAGAGCGTGCGCTCGGTCGTCCCCATCCGGCGCGCCCATTCCGCAAGGGAATGCCGGTCGTCAGGAGCGGACTGCAGGGCACTGAGTACCGGCCCGAGTAGCGGATCGTCGGAAAGCGGCAAGTAGCTCTCGCGCCACGGCGCCAGGCGAATCTGGTCGACCAGAACCTGCGCGAGCCGCAAATCTTCGGCTGTTTCAGGTATGGTGACATCACGTGCAGCAAAATCCGCCAGGATTGCCTTAAGCAGCGGACTGATGCTGAGCGTCGACGGCTTGTCAGGCAGGTTCGCGCAAAGAGCGCGTTCGACATAGACGGTCACATAGCGCAGATCGTGCTGATTATGGGCGCCGTGCATCGTATCCGGCGGCAGCCAAATGGCATAATGCGGCGGCGAGAGATAGCGCATGCCTTCGATATCGAACTCGCAGACTCCGGTAATCGCATAATTGAGCTCGCCCCAAGGCTGGCTCTTTTTGGGGAAAACCGTGCCTGCCCTATAATTCTCCGTTCGGAAGGAAACCGGATTCGGCGGGTCGCCCTCTATGCGTGGAGGCCTGCTGGACATGTCCTCATTTCGCTACTGATTGTCTTGTTATCGTTATATACCGGAATTCGGACAAGGAGTACAAAGGCTTTGGATGGCGAAGCGTGTCCGTCTCCCTCAGTTTCACCCAAGTCAGACGACGACGAGAGGCCATTCGCATGAGCACCCAGCCGAACGCCTCCGCATCCATAATCAGCGCCGCCGGGCTCGCGCCGCTGCTGACGGTGCTCATCTGGTCCGGCAATATCGTCGTCACCAAGGCGTCGGCGGGCGTGATCTCGCCAGGTTCCATTTCCTTTTATCGCTGGCTGCTCGCTTTCATCGTCCTCCTGCCCTTCGTTGGCCGGGCGGCATGGGGCAACCGCGCGCTGCTGCGCGAGCACTGGCTGAAACTCGCAATTCTCGGTGCGCTGGGCATGGTGATCTATCAGAGCCTCGCCTATGAGGCAGCCAAGACCACTTCTGCCGTCAACATGGGCGTCATGCTTGCCTTGATGCCGTTGCTGTCGACGTTTTTCGCAAGCCTGCTGGCCTCTGAAAAATTGACCGCAGCAAGCATCGCAGGCGGAGCCATCTCATTGATCGGCCTCATCTATCTGACCTCTCAGGGCAATCCGATGCGGCTGGTGAATGGCGGCTTCCACATCGGCGACGGCCTGATGATTATCGCGGTCCTCGCGAATGCGCTCTATGGCGTCATGCTGAGACGCTGGGCGATGCCGCTTTCGATGTGGCAGCAGCTTTTCTGGCAGATCGGCTTTTCCACCCTCTTGCTGGTTCCGGTCTTTCTGATGGGCGATATCTCGCCGATCACCACGGCAAACCTGCCGTTGATCCTCTATGCGGCGATCCCGACCTCGCTGGTCGCCCCCTTCTGCTGGATGATCGGCATCCATAAGCTCGGCGCCGGCCGCGCCTCCCTGCTGATCAATCTTCTGCCGATCGTCGTTGCCGCACTTGCCTGGGCGCTGCTTGGAGAGCAACTGCACTCCCATCATGCGATCGGCGGCGCGCTTGCTCTCATCGGCGTCGGCCTTGGCTTACGCAAGGTTCCGGCGAAGAATGATCAAACGACCGTATCGGCCGATGAGGCAAGCTGGGAGATCGAGGAAGCCTAATCCCGCTCCGGGAGCCTCTTTCCTTTCGCCTGCCCTTCGTTCTACCATGAACGAGTCCCGAGAAGCGGAGAGGAAACAAGCGTGCGCATAGCCCTGGAACCGGTGTCCTCTAGAACGACGATCCAGGAGAGCGTCTATCAGCAGCTGCGAAACGCGCTCATGGCCGGCAATTTCGATCCCGGCCAGACGCTGACCATCGCTTCGCTCGCCGAAACATTCGGCACGAGCAATATGCCGGTGCGCGAAGCCCTGCGCCGGCTCGCGGCCGAAAATGCGCTCGAAGTCGCAGCCAACGGCTCGGCCCGCATCCCCATCGTCACCCTTGCCCGCCTGGACGACCTCTGCCGCGCCCGCATCGCTGTGGAGGGGCTCGCCGCGGAACTCGGCATTCCGAACCTCACCCCGACAGATATCGCCACACTGGAGCGCATCGCCGGCGAGCAGCATGTGATCGGCCTCGGCGCCAACGTCTACGACCTGATGGCCAAGAACCAGCAGTTCCACTTCACCATCTATCGCGCCTCCGGCTCCGAGGTGCTGCTGCAACTCATCGAAACGCTGTGGCTGCGCTTCGGCCCCTATATGCGCATGCTCTCCGCCTCCGTCGAGCCTTTGATGCGCAGCGGCGAGCTTGACCCTGCCGGCGAGCATGTTGCTATCGTCAAGGCGCTGAAGGTGGGAGACTTCGCCGCAGCTCGCGAAGGCGTCGTCGCCGATATCAGACGCACCCACGAAATCCTGCAGGATTATTGCCCGGCCATGCAGGACGAGCCGCGCAAGGGCTCCGGCTCAGGCCGCCGCTAAGCGTCGCAAAAGAGATTCAGAAATTTGGTTGAACCTTAAAGTATTTTGTGATCAAATGATCAAAATAGAGGCTTAAATCCCAACATCCAGAGCGAGGTCCCCATGAGCTCCGCCGCTTCCGCATCGCAATTCGCCGGCCACAACAGCTTCCCGGTCGACGAGATCCGCGCCATGTTCCCGGCCATTCGGAAAGCTGGCGATTTTGTCTTTCTCGACAATGCGGGCGGTGCGCAGGTGCCGCAAACGGTGGTGGACGCGGTTGCCAATCACCTCATCGATTTCAACGTCCAGCGCATGGCGAAATACCAGCATAGCCAGGGCGTCGACCGCAATCTGGAAGAAGCGCGCGAAAGCGTCGCCATGCTGGTCAACGCCTATCGCCCGGAGGAAATCTCCTTCGGCCAGAACGCCACCTCTTTCATTCGCCTCGTCAGCCTCGGCATTGCCAAGCTGCTCGGCGAGCGCAACGAGATCGTCGTCACCGATATGGATCACGACGCCAACATCGCCACCTGGATGGCGCTGCAAGCCGATGGCGCCAAGATCATCTGGTGGCGCATGCGCGAGGACGGCACGCTACATGTGGAAGACCTGAAGCCGCTGCTGAACGACAAGACCCGCCTCGTCGCCTGCACCGTCACGGCGCATTCAATCGGCACGATCGTCGATGTCGCTAGCGTCTGCAAACTGGCGCTGGCGGCAGGCGCCGAAACCTTCCTCGATTGCGTCCATTATGGCCCGCATGGCCTGATCGACGTGCAGGCCTGGGGCTGCGACTATCTCGTCTGCTCCGGCTACAAGAATTTCTCGCCGCACATGGGCTTCCTCTGGGGCCGCTATGACGCGCTGGTCAAGCTTCCCACATTCAAGGAAGACTTCATTCCGGATGTACCGCCCTACAAGATCGAAGTCGGCACCTTCACCTATGAGAACGTCGCCGGCATGAATGCCGCGGTCAAATATCTCGAAGGCCTTGGCCGCCGCTTCCTGGCTGATGGCAATCATAGCCGCCGTGAGGCGCTCGCCGCCGCCATGGGCGCGATCCGCCAATACGAACTGATGCTGTCGCGCGAAATGATCGCGGTGCTGAAACGCCACGGCGCCACCATCTACGGCATCTCCGACGAGAG
Source organism: Rhizobium centroccidentale (assembly GCF_030182565.1). NCBI lineage: Bacteria > Pseudomonadati > Pseudomonadota > Alphaproteobacteria > Hyphomicrobiales > Rhizobiaceae > Rhizobium > Rhizobium centroccidentale. The sequence continues at coordinate 3,921 of NZ_JAQJCG010000006.1, forward strand.
CCGCCTCGAGCAGCGCGTTCCCACGATCTGCTTCAACATGCCAGGCATCACGCCACAGGAATTTGCCGACGAAATGGGCAAGCAACGCATCGGCCTGCGTGATGGTCACATGTTCGCGCCGCGCCTGATGAAGCGCCTCGGCCTTTCCATGGAAACAGGTGCCATCCGCGTCTCGTTGGTGCATTATAACAAGGTCGAAGAGATCGCCCGGTTCGACGCGGTCCTGACCGAGATCATGGCGCGGCGCAAGTAAGCCGTGCCTGTGAGCGGTGGCGGCGCCCGAACAACTCCGCCACCGCAATGCCTCCGTGCCGGTGTTTCGATCGGCACGGAAAGCTGTTTTGAACGCAGAGCAGATTGCCCTGTATCTTTCGGTCTATCCCTTGTTGAGACGACCGCTGAAATATGAGGATGCCGATGAGCGATTTCCGCCGGAACTGTATCGAGCAGACGCTGCTAATTGGTACGTTTGCGGCTATTCCGCATCCGGTCGCTATCGAAGTCACGGCAGCCTCGGGCGTCGATTTCCTCTGCATCGACTGGGAGCATTCGCAGATCAGCCGCGAGCGCATCGAGGATCTGATCCGCGCCGCCGATGTCCATAGGGTTCCCGCCATGGTCCGCGTGCCCGCCCATGCGGCTGAGGATATCGCAACCGTCCTGGATGCCGGCGCAGCGGGCGTTCTCGTACCGCGCGTTTCGACAGCGGAGCAGGCGCGCGCCGCCGTTAAGGCTACCCGCTATCCGCCGCTCGGTGCGCGTGGCGTCGGCCCCGGCCGCGCCGCCGCCTATGGCTACCGCATCCCGGATTATCTGGCCAAGGCCAACGAAGAGCTGGTGCTTGCCATCCAAGTCGAAACGGCCGAGGGGCTTGCCAATATCGCCGAGATCGCCGCCGTCAATGGCGTCGATCTGATCTTCATCGGCCCCGGCGATCTCTCCGTTTCGATTGACGCCATGGGACCGGCCGGCAAGGACAGGCTCGATGCGGCGATCAGAACCATCACGCAGGCGGCTCTGTCCGCCGGTCGAGCGGTCGGTATCTTTCGACCTTCGACAGACGATGTCGGCGCATGGTCGGAAGCCGGCATCAGCTTCTTCATACTGGCAAGCGATACGATGTTTCTGGGCGCCAGCCTGGCTGCCGGCGTCGACGCCGCAAAACAAAGCAAGTATGCGCCAGATAACAAGGAAAGCTGATTTCTATCAGTGCGTTACCATTTCAACGGGCAAAGCGAAATTGAGCAGGAAGGTAGACTTTTTAAGCTTAAAATTTGTCCTTGAAATGCAGTTGTTTTTGGATAACCATTCGAAATCGAGGGGTTGCAAAAGCGAAAGCTCCCACAGCCGTCTGAACCCTCCAATACAGAATTCCCAGGGGAAATTTCTTGTCTCTATCGCAGCATAACCTGCCGAACGCGATGACAGGCCACGATGCTCTCGAAGGCATTCGCGCCCAGATCCGTGACATGCGCACCGACAACATTGCCGTGCTTGCCAAGCGCGCCCGCGAACTCGGCGGCGTCATTCCGCTCTGGTTCGGCGAAGGCGATATCGTGACGCCGGGGTTCATCCGCGATGCTGCGAAGAAAGCGCTCGACGACGGCGCGACCTTCTATGTCCCGAATATGCGTGGCCTGGCGACGCTGAACGAGGCACTGTCCGACTATCAGACGCATTGGCACGGCCGCCCCATCCCGATCGAGCGCACGACGGTTGCCCCCGGCGGCATGCAGGCGCTCTACATGGCGCTCGAGCTGCTCGTCGATGTCGGCACCAATGTCGTCTATGTCGCCCCGCAATGGCCGAACATCCATAACGCCATCCATCTGATCGGCGGCGAGCCGCGCGCCGTGTCGCTCGATTTCGATACCGACTGGCGTCTCGACCTCGACAAGCTTTTCGCCCGTTGCGATGCCCGCACCCGCGCCATCTTCCTATCGACGCCCTCCAACCCCACGGGCTGGACAGCGTCGCGAGAAGAGATGCAGGCGCTGCTGGATTTCAGCCGCCGCACCGGCATCTGGATCATCTCCGACGAGGTCTATGCCCGCCTCTATTTCGACGGCGACATCGCTCCGTCGATCCTGCAGGTGGCCGAGGATGGCGATCGCGTGATCGCGATCAACAGCTTCTCCAAGGCGTGGGCGATGACCGGCTGGCGCGTCGGCTGGCTGACGCACCCATCGGCCGTCGCCGATCAGCTGGGGGCGATGACGCAGTATATCAACAGCGGCACCTCGGCCATGGTTCAGGCCGGCGCGGCGGCGGCTCTGCGCGAAGGCGAGCCGCTGGTTGCAGAAATCCGTGGACGCATCAAGGCAGGGCTCGATCTCGCCTATGAGAAGCTGCCGAAGATACCGGGCATCATCCTGCCGGAAAAGCCGCGCGGCGGCATGTATGCCTTCTTCGCGCTGCAAGGCGAGCCCGATGCGGCGGCACTCTGCGAACGCATCCTGGAGACAGCCCGCGTCGGCCTGGCGCCGGGATATCACTTCGGCGAGGCATCCCGCGCCTTCCTGCGCATGTGCACCTTCCGTGAAACCGAACAGATGCGCATCGCACTCGATCGCATGGTCAATGCGATGACATGATACGGCCGCCGGTCGGGCGGACGGAATACCCCGTGGGTGAGAGGAAAAGCCCACAGCCATAACCAGAGGGAGACCAAGAAAATGCCCATTACTCGTCGCAGCCTGCTGATCCTGGCGACCGCCGTCGGCCTCGCCGGCGGAAGCCACTTCGCCTATGCCGCCGATGTCTTGAACGTAGGCTCTTATCCCAACAACCCGCCCTTCGAATATAAGACCGCGAATGGCGGCTTCGAGGGCTTCGAGGTCGATATCGTCAACGAAGCAGCCAAGCGCGCCGGCATGACGACCAATATCGCAGACTACGGCTTTCAGGCCCTGTTTGCCGCAACCAGTTCCAAGCGCATCGACGTGGCGATCTCGTCCATCACGATTACGCCGGAACGCCTGAAGTCGCAGTCTTTCACCCAGCCCTATTACGATTCCGATATGGGCGTCGCCACGAAGGACGGCAGCTCGATCAAGGCGCTTGCCGATCTCAAGGGCAAAACTATCGGCGTGCTTTCGGGTTCGACGGGCGAAAAATGGGCCAATGACAACAAGGCTGCTCAAGGCTTTGCCGACATCAAGGGCTACAACTCGCAGCAGGATATGTTCCTCGATCTCGGGGCCGGCCGCATCGATGCCGTCGTCAGTGACATCCCCGGCATGCAGTATCTCTTCGTCAAGACCAAGGGCTTTGCCATCAAGGATCGCATCAAGACCGGTGAACAATACGGCCTGATGATGACCAAGGATTCGCCGCTTGTCGCCAAGATCAACGATGCGATCACCGCGATGAAGAAGGATGGCACGCTCGAAAAGATCCACGAGAAGTGGTTCGGCGGCAAGGCACCGGCAGGCTCCTCCACCATCACCGAACTGCCTATCCCCAAGGCGTGATCAAAAGATCATTATTGAAATGAACTGCGCCGGTCGCAACGACCGGCGCGGATGCAGGAAACCTCGTCTTCGTTTCGCACGCGGGAGTGCCAATGTCTTTCGTCGACACCTTCCTCAATTCCGACGTCATGATCTCGGCTTTCCCACAGCTGCTGCGCGGGCTTTGGATGACCATCGCGCTCGGCGTGGTCAGCATCCTGATCGGCGTAACCGCCGGTCTCATCATCAGCCTGATCCGCCTCTACGCTCCCAAGCCTTTGCAGCTCCTGACGATCGCCTATATCGACATCATGCGCGCCATGCCGATGCTGGTCGTGCTGATCCTGATCTATTACGCCCTGCCCTTCGTCGGCATCAGCTTTTCCGCCTGGTGGTCGGCGATCCTCGGATTTTCCATTGTGCTGGCTGCCTATTCGGCCGAAGTCTTTCGCTCCGGGATAGAAAGCGTTCCGCGCGGGCAATTCGAGGCGGCTGCCGCCCTCGGCATCCCCTTCCTGATCACGCTCTACAAGGTGGTGCTGCCGCAGGCGGTGCGTATCGTCATTCCGCCGACGACGAGCAATTGCGTCTCGATGTTCAAGGATACGTCGCTTGCCTCGACCGTAGCGCTGCCGGAATTGCTGAAAGAGGGACAGAACGCGCAAGGGTTCTACGCCAACCCCTCGCCGCTGATCATGGCCGCGCTGATCTATATCATCCTGCTCTGGCCGATGGTCCGCCTCGTCAGCATTCTTGAGAAGAAGTTCAAGGACGAGCGGGCGCGATAGGCAATTCCAGGAAAAGTGTATTAACAGTTTTCCGTTCGGAATTGCTGGAAACAGGCAAACGGCGCATCGATTAGTCGAAATCGGCACCAGAAAGATGATTGCTGACGGATGATTTCACCGCGCCGATATCCCGCCACAGCTCGCTGACGATTGCAGGCTCCACATCCGCCATCAGGTCGCGCAGCCAGCCTTCATGGGCGGCAGCCATGGCGCCGAACTGGGTCTCGCCCTTTTCCGTCAGCTTCGCGACCGTCACGCGCCGGTCGCCATCGGGCGTCACGCGCTGCACAAGGCCATCCGCTTCCAGGCGTTCGACCAGCCCGGTGACATTGCCGTTGGTGACCATGGTGCGCTTCGAAAGCTCCCCGAGCCGCAAGCCCTCCCGTTCGCGATAGAGCTGCGCCATCAGGTCGAATTGCGGCAAGGTCGCGCCGAACTCGTTGCGCAGGCGGCGACGGATTTCCTGCGAGATCAGCTTCGTGGTCGAGAGCATGCGCAGCCAGAGCCGCAGCTCCAGCTTTTTGCCTTCTTGCGCTCCCTGAACGATGATCTCCAGGTCAACGGTTGCACTCTCGGACTCTGTCATAACGTCGCCTCGGCCTATCATTCCGCATCATCAATCTAAGCGATCTAGGGGACGATATTTGAAATGTCAAAGGTTTGGCCGTCAAGTCGCATAACTGTCACTTTGCCAGCATTTTCCCCAACATGAAGCCGGAGCCGGCGCCCGTTCCCGCGCCCGGCCATGTTGAAGCCCCGCACATGTAAAGCGATGCCACGGGCGTCTTGTATCGCGAATAGCCGGCGACGGGGCGGAACAGGAAATTCTGGTCAAGATGATGGCTGCCGGAGAGATTGTCGCCACCGACGAGGTTCGGGTTCTCGCGCTCCAGGTCGACGGGCGAAAAGACCGAGCGCCCCAATATCTTGCCGCGCAAGCCGGGCGCATAGCGTTCGACGATATCGAGAACGCGCTCGGCATAGGCATCCTTGATCTCATCCCAGCCCGCGCCGCTGATTTGACCGGCGGCATCACTATGGAATTCCGCCGGTAGGACACGCACCTGTATCCAAAGCACATGCTGTCCGGCCGGCGCGCGCGAAGGATCGATTGCAGTCGGTTGGCCGATCACCAGGGCAGGTTCGGTGGGCAGCAGCCCGCCGATAGCCTCGGCATAGACCCGCGACATCATTTCGAGATCCGGCGCGATATGCACATAGGCAAAATTCTGCAGCGCCTGGCCGGCCGTCCACTCCGGAAGGCCCGACAGCGCCAGATGGATCATCATCGTGCCGGGGCCGGCCCGGAAGCGGGATACCTTGCCGTCGAATTCCCGGCGCGACGGGTCCTGTTCCAGAAGCTTGCCGAACAGGATCTGCGGGTGGACATTGGCGATCACGGCACGTTTCGCCTCGTAGCGGCGTCCATCGGCCAGCACAACGCCTGTCGCTTTGCCGCCCGAGGTCGTGATCTTGTCGACGCGCGTGCCGAGCATCAGCTCGCCGCCCTTACTCTTTAGCACTGCGGCCATCGCCTTGATGATGGTATCGGCACCGCCCTTGCCGATCACCATGCCGAATGCCTGATTGGCCATGGATTCGAGATAGGGAAAGAGCGCGCCGCCGGCGACATCCGGTGCAAAATCGAGATGCAGCCCCCAGGCAGCCATCATCGTCTTGAGTTTGGTATTCTGGAAACGGGCATCAAGAAAATCGCGCGGCGAGGCAAAGAGCATGCGCGCCGTGTCGTAGACCCAACCCGTCCCCTTGTCGCGCCAGGCTTTCCAGACGACCTTGGCGGCAGCCATCGAGGGCATCGGCGAGCCGAGCAGGCCGAAAATGTGCGGGGCATCCGTCCCGAACGTAGAAAGCATAGTGCGCCATGCTGCGGCATCCTGCGGCGAGATATCGGCGATGGCTCCCGCGGTCTTTTCCAGATCGGTGCTGACACCGAGATAGGCGTTATCGCGAAAGACGCTGGCGAAACAATCCGCTGCAGGTACGAAGCCCAACCCTTCGGCCAAAAGTTCGTTCTTATACTGCGCGAAGAAGGCCGAGCCGGCGAACATTGAGAGGTTCATGGCACAGAGATCATGCCGGAAACCGGGCAGCGTCACCTCGCGGGTCTTGACCGCACCGCCGGGCTCCGCATTGCCCTCGATGACGGCGACCTTCCAGCCCTTGGAGGCCAAATGTACCGCCGCCGCCAGACCATTGTGACCGGCACCCACTATGATCGCATCATAGCTCATCGCTTGCCCCTCTTTGAATTGTGATTATTATCACATGCATACATTTTGAGCTTTAAGCTTCAAGTATCTACAAGCGCGAACTGCACAATAGAAGGACAATCTTAGGTAGATTGAGCATAAGAGATTCCCAAGACTTTCGTTCTATTTCAGTATTTTATCAATTCAGCCAAGCCTCGAATAGAAGCCCGATTTTGGCCTCCGGAAGCAGGCTGCAATGCTTGCAATATCATATATTGTGACATAGGCTCCCCCTATTCCGCCGCCGCGCGGACCGGTGCCAGGAGGAAAGGCACTCCGCGCCTGGCGATACCGGCTTCATGCCTGATCCTGAATAAAAGGCCCGTAAAAAGCTCTTTGCATGGGATTATGCGACAACAAGGGGAACTCAAAATATGACCGCTACCACACTCGCCAGCCTCGCCTCGGCCCTGCTTTCGGGCTCCGTCAAGGTCGTCGATCTCACCGCGCCGCTCGGACCGGATACGCCGGTGCTCTACCTGCCGCCGCAGTTCGGCAAGAACACGCCGAACGTCAAGGTCCATACGATCTCGGAATACAATCAGGACGGCCCCTTCTGGGCATGGAACTGGCTGGAACTCGGCGAGCATACCGGCACTCATTTCGATGCGCCCTGCCACTGGATTACCGGCAAGGACAACCCGAACAACACGACGGACACCATACCGCCGCAGAATTTCGTGGCGCCGGTCAATGTCATCGACCGCTCCAGGGAAGCCGCCGCCAATCCCGATTATCTGCTGACGGTCGAGAGCATCAAGGAATGGGAAGCCCAGAACGGCGCGATCGAAGCCGGCAGCTGGGTACTGCTGCGTACCGACTGGTACAAGCGTAACGGCTCGACCGAAACCTTCCTGAATGCCGATGAAAACGGCCCGCATTCCCCCGGTCCGACGGCCGAAGCGATCGAATATCTGCTCACCAAGGGCATTATCGGCTGGGGCCAGGAGACCATCGGCACCGATGCCGGTTCCGCCGGCGGCATGAACCCGCCTTTCCCGGCGCACAACCTCATGCACAAGGCCAATCGCTATGGCCTCGCCAGCCTTTCGAACCTCGACCAGCTCCCGGCCAAGGGCGCCGTGCTGATCGCCGCGCCGTTGAAGTTCGTCAAGGGCACCGGTTCGCCGGTTCGCGCACTGGCATTGATTGCATGATAGGCTGAAGAGGCGGGAGCCTGGGGCAGGCTCCTCCTTTCTATTCATCTTTAGTGAGGGGCGGCAATGGGCGATCATGACTACATCATCGTCGGCAGCGGCATAAATGCGCTCGTCGCAGCCGCCATGCTCGGCAAAAAGGGCCACAAGGTTCTTGTCCTCGAACGCAACGACCGCATCGGCGGTTGCCTACGCACCGAGGAGATCACCGAGCCTGGCTTCATCCACGACGTCATGGCAACGACCATGGTGCTGTTCCTCACCTCGCCGGCTTATGGCGCCATCGGCAAGGATCTCGAGGCACGAGGCCTGGAATTCGCCCATGCCGACCTCCCCACGGGCGTGCTCCGTCCCGACGGCTCGCACGTCATCTTCTCCAAGGATAGGCAGCGCAATATCGCCGCTTTCGACAAATTGTCGCCCGGCGACGGGCAGACCTTCTCCCGTGACATGGAAGCCCTTGCGTCCGACGCGCCATTCCTGTTTTCCCTGCTTGGCGGCGCGCTGTGGTCAGGATCGACCCTGAAGACCGTTGCAAAGCAAGGCTGGAGCCGCGGGCTGCGGAAGCTTGCGGCCTGGTTTGGCGAGGCCCTGACACCGGCACGCGGTTATCTCGAAACCAGTTACAGGTCCGAGGATATCCATGCGCTCTGGGCGCCCTGGGTGCTTCATTGCGGCCTCGGGCCTGAAAGCGCCTATTCTGCCGAGATGCTGAAGGTGATCGGTTTTGCGCTGGAATTGGGCGGCGCGCCGATCGTCAAGGGTGGCGCCGAGAAGCTGCTGACGGCCTTCGAACGGCTGATTACCGACAATGGCGGCGAGATTCGCGTGAGTGCCGATGTCGAGGCTATCATTCCGGACGCCAATCGCAGTGCCGATGGCGTAAGGCTTGCGAATGGCGAAACGTTGAAGGCGAAGGCCGGCGTAATCTGCTCAGTCACTCCCAACCAGCTCTACGAGCGGCTGATGATGGATTGGCCCGATCCGCTGCCGCCAGAGGTCAAATCAGGTGTTGCCAGCTACCGCTATGGCAAGGGCGACATGCAGCTCCACTATGCGCTTTCGGAGCCGCCGCGCTGGAAAGCCAATGCTGAACTCGGCAAGGTGGCCTTGCTGCACCTGACCTCGGGCCTCGACGGCGTCTCACGTGCCGCCAATGAATGCGAACGCGGGCTTCTGCCCGCCGAACCCACGGTCTGTGTCGGGCAGCCTGTCGCGCTCGATCCAACCCGCGCGCCGGAAGGAAAATCGATCCTCTGGCTGCAGCTTCCCGAAGCGCCGCGCCACATCAAGGGAGATGCCGCCGGCGAAATCGAAACGCCAAGGGACGGCCGCTGGACGGAAGAGGTGCGCGAGCGCTATGCCGACCGCATCGAGGCGCTTCTATCCAGCCATATCGAGAACTTCTCCGGCATAAAACTCGCGCGCCGCGCCTATTCTCCGGCTGATCTGGAGGCGATGAACATGAACCTGGTCGGCGGCGATCCATACGGCGGCTATTGCGGCATCGACCAGCTTTTCATCTGGCGTCCCTTCAAGTCATCTGTTAACCACCGCACCCACATATCAGGCCTCTACCACATCGGCGCTTCGGTGCATCCCGGTGCAGGCCTCGGTGGGGGCTCCGGCTTCCTGCTCGCATCATCGCTGAAGTAACACGTTTCCGGAGAAGGAGTTTCATCGATGGAGGAACGGTTTTCAGGCACCATTTTGAGGCGCAAGCGGGATGAGAACGCAAAGCGCCCGACCATGGGCGAAATCGGCCTCAATCACTTCGCACCCTATTTGATGAACCGGCTGATGGCGCGCTGGAACGCCAACCTTTCGGAGGAGCTGCGCGAATACGACATGACGACCGCCAAGATGCGCGCGCTTGCCGTCCTCAGCGTCTCCTCCAGCGTCACCATCAACGAGCTCTCCGTCTTTGCGGTGACCGAGCAATCGACGATGAGCCGCACCTTGGATTCCCTCGAGCAGCAGGGCTATATCCGCCGCCAGCCCCGCGCCGAAGACATGCGCATCCGCGATGTCTCCATTACCGAGGAAGGCCGCGTCGCCTTCGAGAAGGTCTGGCCGACCATGTACGACCTGTTCCTGCAGATGTTCGACGGCGTGGAGGAAGCCGAATATCGCACCTTCATCTCGACACTGCACAAGGTGCTGCACAATATCCGCAAGCACGAGATCTGAAGAGATCGGGGTGTCTGTGGCCGCCTCGTCCTTCGAGGCATCTTTCCGCTACGCTTCAAGATGCACCTCAGGATGAGGCGGAGCGAATTTCGTAACTAGCGCAAAAGGTTAGCCCTGATGGTGAGGTGCGGAGGACCGGAGCCTCGAACCACGAGGGCGAGTGGTTGAAACGACACCATCACAGCGTCTCTACAGTCTTCAACGCTCCGTCAAGCGCCGTTCCCTTTTCATCCAACAGCGCCGCCTGCCGCAGCCGCCGCATCCAGGCGCCTCCATCCTCGCGGTCGCGAAGAAGTGGCAAGGCCGACATGACACGGTCGAACTTCGAAAGTCCGCGCGCATGCGTATCGGAATAGCCTTTGACGAGCCGGCGGTTGCCGAGCACCTCGACCGCGAGATCGTAATTCACCGTCAGCAGATTGCACGCCGCCGCCAGCCACGCTTCACGATGCTCCACCTCGCGGGCATGCCGCAATGTGCCGCGACGGATGCGGCGCAGCGCCGAGACCATGTAGAGGCCGAGGAACCAGAACAGCGTGCCCGTCTGAACGCGGCGCCCCTTGTTGACGAAGCGGTCGAGCCGGGCAAACAGCCGTGGCCGGTTTTCGATCCAGAGGCCCATGCCTTTCGGCATCGTGCCGCAGACCTCATCCATGCGCGGATGCATGTATTCGGTCATATAGACGATCTGGTCGTCCTTGGCGCCGACTTCCTTACGAACGCGCTCGAAGCGCGAGCCGCGCACCTTCAGATCGGCAACGCGGATGACATCGTCATAGGCCATGGCGACGGCGACATATTTCGCCGCCTGCACGGTGAAAGCGAAATCCTTGCCGCCGGCCTTGCGATCCAGCGCATGCAGTGCCGCGACGCGGCTCAGATACTCATCGGCATAGGCCGGGTCCTGATAATCGGTCAGCTTCTTGACGCCGGCAAACAGCAGCGGCCAGGCAATTTCGGGAAATTCGGCGCGAAGACGATTGACTAGTCGGTCGAGTGCAGGATGACCGGCCGTCTCTGGCAGCGCGTCGAAATGCTTCGGCGGCGTTGCGGAAACCGCATCGCGCGGCTTCTCCTTGACGCGGTCGAAGGCAGCGTTGAACGCCTTCAGGCTGGGCTCGATGCCCTTGCCGCCGGCGCGGATCATCGCCTCGAAAGCCTGCTTGCCGAATGGCAGCGCACCGGAACCGGCCAGCGCACCGAACATGGAGGCCGAAATCACGCTGCCGTTCCTGACGGCCATCGTTTCCATATCGAAGGCGACGGTGCGCTTGGCGGCGAAATCCGTGGCATCGACCACCACTTCGGCATTGCCGATGCCATCGCCCGGCTTTTCCTTTTCCGCAACGGCAAAAGAGCGATGCGTCGAGGCTATCAGCAGTGTCTTGTCCGGCGTGACAAGGCCGCGCAGTACCGAGCGGCCGGCTTCCATCAGCTCCGCCGCCATGACGACATCGACATCGCCAGGCGTCGGCATCAGTGAAAAGATCGGCGCGTGACCATCCTTCGCCGGCAGCATCTCGATATAGTAGATCGTCGCGCCCGTTCGCTGGGCAACGCCCGGCACGGAGGTCGTCTGCGCCATCCAGCCCTCGGCCTCGGCAAGGCCGACGATCCAGTCGGCTAGTACGCCGCCGCCCTGCCCGCCCATGGCGAGAACGGCAAGCGACAATGGCTTGTCCGTAGAAAGCCTGACAGCACCGAGATCACTCATGCTCACATGCTCGTTCATCTCGCCCTCTCAATCTGAAAAGACGATGCGGCCGGCGCGGCGACGCGCCTGCAGCCAGCCGATGATGCTGGAGCGCATGCGAGCCACAAAGCGATCCCAGCCCGTCGGGTTATGGATGATATCGGCACGATAGAAGGAGGGACAGAGCACCGCCGCCTCCGAAACCTCGCCGCAATTGCCGCAGCCGACGCAATTATTGTCGATCGCCGCCACCGGATCGTCCTTCAAGGGGTCGTCTGTGTGCTTGACCGACAACGAAGGACAGCCGGAAAGACGGATGCAGGCGTGATCGCCGGTGCAGACATCTTCGTCCACGCCGAAGCGCTCCTTGACCATGCGCTTGCCGTCCTTGACGGCCTTAGCGAATTGCGGCTTCACGCGGCGCTGCTTGTTGAGCATGCATTCCGAGGAAGCGACGATGATCTTCGGCCCCGGCTCCCTAGAGGTCAGCGCTTCGCGCAGCGTGTCGCGCATCTTGGCGACATCATAAGTCCGGTCGATCTGGCGCACCCAGGTCGCGCCGATGCCCTTGACCGCATTGACGATAGAATTGTTGGTCTTGCGGCGCGGGTTCAGCGCGCGCGACGACGGTATGTCCTGCCCGCCGGTCGCCGCCGAATAGTAATTGTCGACGACGAGAATCACGCCATCCTGCTTGTTGAAGACGGCATTGCCGACCGACGTTGCGAGGCCGTTATGCCAAAAGCCGCCATCGCCCATGACCGAAATCACGCGCTTGTCAGCCGCGACATTGAAGGCCGAGGCCGCTGCCGGCCCGAGCCCGTAGCCCATGGTCGTGCTGCCGATATTGAAGGGTGGTAGAATCGAGAAGAGGTGACAGCCGATATCGCCTGATATGTGATGCTGGCCGAGTTCGCTCTCGACCATCTTCATGGCGGCGAAGATCGGGCGCTCCGGACAGCCGATGCAGAAGCCGGGCGGCCGCGGCGGCACGACCTCGGCCAATGCCTTGATCTTCGGATCGTTGAGGATCGGCGTCGGATCCGGTAGCGGCGGCTGGTTGCCGAGCAGCACGCGCTGGTGAACCTCGAGGAAATTCTTGATGCCCTTCATCAGCACAGGTGCTGTATATTCGCCGCCCATCGGCAGCACGTCCTTGCCCGCGACCTTGGTCTGGATATCGCGGCGGCGCAGGATCGTATTCAGGGATTGCTCGATATACTCAGGCGCCCCCTCCTCCACCATCAGCACCGCCTTCTTGTTGGCGCAGAATTCGGCGATCTGGTCATCGACCAGCGGATAGGCGACGTTTAGGACGTAAAGCGGTACGGCAGAATTGCCGTAGACATCGGCAAGCCCAAGCTGCTGCAGCGCGCGCAGCACGCCATTATACATGCCGCCGAGCAGGATGATGCCGACATCGCCTTCCGAGGGTCCGAAATACTCGTTGAGCTGGCGCTTCCTGATGAAATCGACGGCAGCGGGCCAGCGTTTCTCCAGCTTCTCCTTCTCGTGTAGGAAGGATGCCGGCGGCAGCACGATGCGGTTGACGTCACGAACCGGATTTTCAAGCGCCTGCTTCAGTGTATAGACGGGCCGCTTATTGTCCTTGGCGACGAACTGACCGTGCACATGGCAGCTGCGGATACCGACCTGCAGCATGACCGGCGTGTTCGACACTTCCGAAAGCTCGAACCCCTCTTCCACCGCCTGCACGATCGACGGCAGGTTCGGGCGTGGATTGAGCAGCCACATCTGCGATTTCATCGCATAGGCATGGCTGCGCTCCTGCATGATCGAAGAGCCCTCGCCGTAATCCTCGCCGATAATGATCAGCGCGCCGCCCGTGACCCCGCCAGAAGACAGGTTGGAAAGCGCATCGGAGGCGACGTTCGTGCCCGCCGTCGATTTCCAGGTGACGGCGCCGCGCACCGGATACATGACGGAGGCGGACAGCATGGCGGCCGCAGCCGCTTCCGAGGCTGATGTCTCGAAGTGGACACCCAAATCCTGCATCACATCCTTGGCGTCGGCCAATACATCCATGAGATGGGAAATCGGCGAACCCTGGTAGCCGCCGACATAGGAGACGCCGGATTGCAGAAGTGCCTTGGTGATCGCGAGAATACCCTCGCCGCGGAAGATGTCGCCTTCCCCGAGCTTCAGATCCTCGACCTCGCGCGCAAACGATCGCTCGGCCATGCCGTTACCCCTTTGCCCTTGTGGGCTTGTTTTAAATCATTTGCAAAATCATATTTTGAACTTCCTTGAGCTGTCAACGAACAAATATGAGATGCAGCTGAATGGATTGCCGATCCGCGGTGGTGCCAGCGCTTCCATTTTCTGAGACCAGGAACTTCGAATGGCAGCCGGTAGCGCATAATATATATGTGCATGCATGTAATTTAGACGCAAAATAGACGCCGGATTCTTTGAAAGCCCCAGAGAAAGCGCTTGCCGCTCCAAAAGATGTATTTTAAGATTAAAACATTCCGACAATAAATCGCCAGCGGCAGTTGAGCGTCACGCTTTTCTGTCGCTTAACAGGGGAACGGAGTGACCATGACAACGCTTACTCGGCGCGAGGCCCTGAGCCTCGGCGCAGCCGCATTCATGACTGGGATTTTAGCCGGCAGAACGCCTGTGGAAGCAGCGGAAGCAGGCACACTGACCATTGCCTTCAACGTCAATTTGCCCTCTTTCGATCCGACGACCGGCCCCTCCGCCGTCAACCCGACGATCCAGGCGATCTATCGCTCGGTCTTCGACCAGTATATCGGCCAGGGGCCTGATCTGAAATTCCAGCCGGGCCTGCTCACCGCCTGGGGCTGGAACGACGACAAGACTAAGGTCTGGATGGACGTCCGCGAAGGTGTGACCTGGCACGACGGCTCCAGGTTCACGCCGGATGATGTCGTCTGGTCGCTGGAGCGCGCCGCCAAGCAGGACACGGGCAATCCGATCCAGTTCATCTGGTCGACCGCCAATAATTACAAGGTGGAAGGCAACCGCATCACCGGCGATGTCGTCCGCTTCGAGCCGACCTATTTCAAATGGATGGCCTTCCTCACCGGCTACGTCCTGCCGAAGGATTATTACAGCAAGGTGGGCGCGCAAGGCTTCGAGAAGAAGCCGATCGGCACCGGTCCTTATATGGTCGATGCCTATGAAGGCAATTCCTATCTGCGCCTGAAAGCAAACCCGAATTATTTCGGCGGCAAGCCCGCCTTCGACACTGTCATCTTCAAGTTCGTGCCGGACACGACGAGCCGTGTCGCCGAAATCGAGTCCGGCTCGTCTGACGTGACGCTGGAAATCCCCTACGAGGATTTCGACCGGCTGAAGAAGAAGTCCGGTCTCGCGGGCGTCGCCACGCCGATTTCCGATATCGGCATGATCTTCATCAGCAATGTCGATCCGATGCTCGACAAGAATGTCCGTCTCGCCGCCAACATGGCGATCGACAAGGAAGCAATCATCAAGCGGCTTCTGCGCGGTTACGGCAACGCCCTGTCGACGCTGGAAGCGCCGGAATATGAGGCCTACGACGCCTCGGTCAAAACTCCTTACGATCCGGAACAGGCCAAGAAGCTCCTGGCGGCCAGCGGCTATTCGCCGGAAAAGCCGGTGAAATTCACCATCAAGACGACCCGCGGTTTCAAGCCGAAGGATTACGAGATGATCCAGGCCATCGTCGGCATGTGGCGCAAGGTTGGCATTGAGGCCGAAATCGAAGTCTATGAAATCGCCAAGCACTACGAGCTGCGCGCCGCCCACCAGCTGGGGCCGGCCGCCTTCTACAACTGGGGCAACGCCATCGGCGATCCGACGACCTCGACCGGCTTTGCCATGTTCGGCCCCTCGCCGCACTCTGCCTGGAAGACCAAGGATGTCGACGACATGCTGGGACCGCTCTGGGTGGAAAAGGACGAAGCAAAGCGCATTGCCGGCTGGAAGGCGGCGATCAAATATATCGCCGAGCAGGGCTATGTGATCCCGCTGCTGCAATATGCCCAGCCGATCGTCTATAAATCGAGCCTCAAGGTCACGCCGAACGTCTCCGGCGCCCTGCAGCCAACGCTGGTGTCGAAGGCTTGATGCGTCAGACTTTGAGTATGTGGCTGCCCCTCACCCTAGCCCTCTCCCCGTTTTGACGGGGAGAGGGGACGACCTCTGTACCCTCGTCTGGAAAGACGCTCGGAAGGAAGGCTGCGGGTGGGTCTATCCCCTTCTCCCCGTCAAAATGGGGAGAAGGTGGCCGACAGGCCGGATGAGGGGCCTGTACTCTCATGTTACAGTCAGCACATGCGATCGGAACTCATAACGCATGATAGCAGTCTCCATATTGAACCGCCTCATCATGGCCGCAATCACCCTCTTCGGAGTGGCGGTGATCGTCTTCGTGCTGTTACGCGTCGTGCCGGGTGATCCGATCGCGATGATGATCTCGCCGGGCGCAAGCCCCGCCGATATCGCAGCACTGCGTGCCCATTACGGCCTCGATGCGAGCCTGACCACGCAATTCTGGCTCTGGCTGAAATCGGTTCTGATAGGCGATTTCGGGACATCGATTTCCCTGAAGCGCGATGTGCTCTCCCTCCTCGGCGAGCGCCTCCCGGCAACGCTGGAGCTTGCCTTCGCCGCGTTGGTGCTGGCCATTCTGCTCGGCGGCGCGGTCGCGATCATCGGCACGCTTGCCCGCCGTACGATTTTCGAGCCTTTGATCGACAGCCTCAACGGCCTTTTCCTTGCCGTTCCGGATTTCGTCTGGGCTCTCGCACTTGTTCTTGTCCTTGGCGTTCTCTTTCCGCTTTTCCCACTCTCCGGCCGTATCGATCCGAGCATCGACGCACAATTCGCAACCCCTTTTTATCTCATCGAAAGCCTCGTAACATTTCGCTTCGGCATCTTCGCGGATATCTGCGCCCATATGGTCATGCTGGTCCTGGCGCTCGGCCTGCCGCTCGCCGCCATCATCGCCCGCGTGCTGAAGGCAGCGCTCTCCGAGGCCATGGTGCAGGACTATATTCTGCTCGCCAAGCTGAAAGGCATGTCCGAGCTGCGGCTGGTGCTGCAGGAGGCGCTGCGCAATGCCGTCGGCCCGACGATCGCGCTGACCGGCGTGCAATTCACCTTCCTGATCGGCGGCACCGTCATCGTCGAGCGCATCTTCGCCTATCCCGGTATCGGCAATATGGCAATCGATGCCGTCATCAACCGCGACCTGCCGCTGATTCAGGGACTTGTTCTGGTCTTCGGCGCTCTCTTCATTCTCGTCAATCTGGCGGTCGACCTCCTGGTCGCGGCCTTCAATCCGAGGCTCGCCCATGGCTGACGTCATCTCGCCCGCCATACAGCAACCACCATCAAGGCTAGCGAAACGCGTCCGCGCGCTGCTTTCCGAGCCAAAGGTGATCTTCGGCGGCGGCTTCATTCTCATCCTCCTCATCCTCGCGATCTTTGCGCCCTATATCGCGCCGAAGGATCCGCTGGAGCAGGATCTGATGTCCGGCACGCTACCGCCGGCATGGATCGAAGGCTCTGATCCCGGTTTCCTGCTGGGGACGGATGATCTCGGCCGGGATGTGCTCTCGCGCGCGATCTTCGGCACGCGCATCGCGCTGACGGTCGCCTTCGTCGCAGCCGGACTTGCGGCATTGATCGGCACGTTGCTCGGCCTTCTCGCCGGCTGGTATGGCAGCTGGATCGACAAGGTGATCTCCCGCCTCGTTGACATCTGGATGGCCTTCCCGCCGGTGCTACTGTCGATATTGCTCGTGGCCGTCTTCGGCTCCGGCGTGCATTCGGTCATCGCCGCTATCGTCATCATCGACTGGACGCGCTTCTGTCGCGTCGTGCGGTCGGAAACGCAGGCGCAGGCGCGCATGGATTACGTGACCGCCGCCCACACCATCGGCTTTTCGCGGGCGAAAATTCTCTTCAGCGAGATCCTGCCCAATGTGACGCCCGTGCTCATCGCCCTTGTCAGCCTGGAAATGGGCATCGCCGTCATCGTCGAAGCCATTCTGTCCTTCGTCGGCCTGTCTGTCGCATCGGACACGCCGACCTGGGGCGGCATGATCGCCGAGGGGCGGCAGATGATCTATCAAGGCTGGTGGGTGCTGGTCGTGCCGCTGATCGCGCTCTTCGCGACGGTGCTTGCCTTCAATCAACTCGGCGACGGCCTGCGGCGCGCCCTCGATCCGGTCATGCGCCGATGACATCTCCGCTTCTCTCCATGACCGGCCTCAGCGCCGTATCCGATCGCGATGGCGGCGCACCGATCCTGCGCGACGTTTCCCTGACGCTTGAACGCGGCGAAGTACGCGGGCTCGTTGGCGAAAGCGGCGCCGGAAAATCGACCATCGCCAAAGCCCTGCTCGGCATCCTGCCGCGCAGCGTCCGCATCACGAGCGGCTCGATATTGTTCGAGAATCGCGATCTCCTCACGCTCTCCGCCAGGGATCTGCGAGATATCATGGGAAGCGATATCTCGCTCATCCCGCAGGATCCGCAGACGGCGCTCAATCCCGGTCGACGCATCGAGGCGCAACTGACCGATGGCCTACGGTTGAAGCGGGGCATGTCATCGGGCGACGCCCGCCGGCGCGCACTGAAGCTGTTGGAGGAAGTGCACATCCGCGATCCCGAACGTGTACTGCGCGCTTATCCCCACGAACTGTCTGGCGGCATGCGCCAGCGCATATTGATCGCCGCCGCCTTCGCGCTCGAACCGAAGCTGGTCGTCGCTGACGAGCCCACTACCGCGCTCGATGTCACCGTTCAGAAGCAGATCCTGCGGCTGATCCGCGGCCTGCAGGAAGCGCATGGCACCGCGGTGATCTTCGTCACGCATGATCTCGGCGTCGTCGCCCAGATCTGCGACAGCGTGACCCTGCTCTATGCCGGCAAGGTGATCGAAGAGGGGCGCACAAGTGACGTGCTGGCGCATCCCAAGCATATCTACACGAAATCCTTGATATCGGCCGGGCCGCGCTACGACCGGCCGGATACCGGGCTGACGCCGGTGCCGCAAGCGGTTTTCGAACAATTGCGCCGCGAGATCGGCATTCCGGAGGGAAGCCGATGAGCGTTTCCGACAATCTCCTGTCCGCTAGGGGCATCGAGGTCACCTATGGTGCCAAGCGGCATCTGTTCGGCCCGCCGGGCCTTGGCATCAAGGTACTGCACGGCGTCGATATCGATATCCGCCGCGGCGAAACAGTCGGCATTGTCGGCGAAAGCGGCTCGGGCAAGACGACCCTCGGCCGCGCCCTACTGCGGCTCGTCGATGTGACGGCAGGCAGCATCCATTTCGATGGCAGAGACATCACGCGTCTGCCGGCTACAGACATGCGGCCGCTGCGTCGGCGCATGCAGATGATCTTTCAGGACCCGATGGCCTCGCTCAACCCGCGCCACACGATCCGCCGCATCCTCGTCGAGCCGTTGCTGCTCCACAAACTCGCTTCTGATCGGAAAGACGCCGAGCACCAGGTCGCCGAAATCCTTGAGCGGGTGACGCTGCCGCAGGCCTGCCTCGACCGCAATCCGCATGAACTCTCGGGCGGCCAGCGCCAGCGCATCGGCATCGCGCGTGCTGCCCTGCTGAAGCCGGATTTCGTGCTCGCAGACGAAATCGTCTCCGGCCTCGACGTGTCGACGCAGGCGCAGGTTTTGAATCTGCTGAAGGAGCTTTCGCGCGATCTCGGCCTTTCCATGGCCTTCATCAGCCACGATCTCTCCGTCATCCGTGCCGTCTGCGACCGCGTCTATGTTCTGCGCAACGGTGGCGTCGAGGAGGAAGGCGATTGCGAGCGCGTCTTCACCGCACCCGCTTCCGCCTACACGCGCATGCTGCTCGATGCTATTCCCTTGCCGGAAATCGATCCGCATTGGCTCGGCCGCGAGACGGGCCAGGAAAACGCTGCCTGATAAGCACTCGGAGGTTCAGTTGCGCAGGCGGAAGCGCTGTATCTTGCCCGATTCCGTCTTCGGCAGAGCTTCGACGAAGATAATGGAACGCGGATATTTGTAAGGCGCGATGACGGTCTTCACATGATCCTGCAGCTTGCGAACCTGCAGATCCGAGGCAACAATGCCGGGCGCCAGCACGACATGGGCCTGCACGATATGGCCTCTCTCCTCGTCGGGCTTACCGACGACGGCGCATTCCAGCACATCTGTATGCGAAAGAAGGGCCGCTTCCACTTCCGGTCCGGCAATATTGTAACCGGCCGAAAGAATGATGTCGTCGGAACGCGCGGCGAAGTGGAAATAGCCTTCATCGTCGTGAACGAAGCTGTCGCCGGTCACATTCCAGCCATCCCGCACATAATCGACCTGCCTGTGGTCGGCGAGATAGCGGCAGCCGATCGGCCCACGAACGACCAGTTTGCCGATGGTCCCGCGCGGCACCTCGTTCATCTCGTCATCGACGACGCGAGCCTCATAGCCCCTCAGCGGCTTTCCCGTGCAGTTCGGCTTGGCATCGGAGAGATGATTGGAGATGAAGATATGCAGCATCTCGGTCGAACCGATGCCGTCGAGGATCGGTTTGCCGGTCTTGCGCGTCCACTCCTCGAAGATCGGCCCCGGCAGCGTCTCGCCGGCGGAAACCGCGACCCGAAGCGAGGAGAGATCCGCCCCCTCTTCCATCGCCGCCAGCATGGCACGATAGGCTGTCGGCGCGGTGAAGCTGATGGTCGCGCCGTACTCCTGGATGATCTCGACCATGTTCTTCGGCGAGGCATTTTCGAGCAGTGCCGTCGATGCGCCGAAGCGCAGGGGAAAGACGACCAAACCGCCGAGCCCGAAGGTGAAGGCGATCGGCGGCGAGCCGATGAAGACGTCATCCGGCGTCACCTGCAGAACTTCCCTGGCATAGGCGTCGGCTATGATCAGGATATCGCGATGGAAATGCATCGTCGCCTTCGGCATACCCGTCGAGCCCGAGGTGAAACCGAGCAGCGCCACGTCATCCCGCCCGGTTTTGACCGCTTCAAAGCGCACCGGCTTGTTGAGCGCGATGCGGTCAAGCTCGGCATCATGGTTGGCGGTGCCGTCGAAGCCCACCACCTGCTTCAGGAAGCGGCTATCCTTGGCGGCGGCGATCAGTTCCTCCAGCAGCCGCGTATCGCAAAGCGCAAACGAGATTTCCGCCTTGTCGATAATCTTCGAAAGCTCGCCGGCCCGCAGCATCGGCATGGTATTGACCGCGACGGCGCCGACCTTCGTCACTGCCAGCCAGCAGGCGATCATGGCGGGGTTGTTGCCGGAACGGATGAGGACACGATTGCCCGGCTTCACGCCGAAATCCTCGATGAGCGCATGGGCGATGCGGTTGGTCCAGTCCGCCAGCTCCTTGTAGGTGCGGCGGCGGCCGTTGCCGATCAGGGCCACGTGATCGGCGAAGCCCTTCTCCACCATCCGGTCGCTGAGTTCGAAGCCGGCATTCAGCCATTCCGGATAGTCGAAACCCTCCATCCGCAGCTCGGGCCATTCATCGAAGGGCGGCAGATTGTCTCGCGTGAATGTATCGGTATGACCGGTCGGTCCCAGCATTGCCTTGCTCCCGCATTCTTATCGATCAAATCGCCAGCATCGCCGTTTCCCCGCGGCGCATGCGGCATTGCTGAAAAAGATCGCACCGAAGCGCGGAATGTTCAAGCAAGAAATTTTAAGCCTAAACTAGTTTTGAATTCCCATTGATTTAGAAGCGAAATTTCCGATTTGCACAGTACCGTGACTATCAGCTTTCCGCAGATTTGGGGAGGAAAAGCCTTGACGAATGGCCTCAACAATATATTTTAAACTTAAATTATTTTGAGATCGGTTTCAGCCGAAGGAGGAGGGAAAGCGATGCGCATCGTCTGTATCGGCGGCGGCCCCGCAGGGCTTTACTTCGCGCTTCTGATGAAGAAGCTCCATCCCGAACACTCCATCCGCGTCGTCGAGCGCAATCGTCCCTATGACACCTTCGGCTGGGGCGTCGTCTTCTCCGATGCGACCATGGTTTCGATGCGGGAATGGGACCCGGAAAGTGCCGCCGAAATCGAAGATGCCTTCAACCATTGGGACGATATCGAAGTCCTCTTCAAGGGCACCCGCCAGCGCACATCCGGCCACGGCTTTGTCGGCATCGGCCGCAAGAAGCTTTTGAATATCCTGCAGCGTCGCTGCGAAGCGCTCGGCGTCGAATTGATCTTCGAGACGGACGTCAATTCCGACCTCGATTATCCCGATGCGGATCTGATCATCGGCTCCGACGGCCTCAATTCCAAGATCCGCAATCATTACCCCGAAGTCTTCCAGCCTGACATGATCACCCGGCCGAACCGCTATATCTGGCTCGGCACCAACAAGCTTTTCGACGCCTTCACCTTCGATTTCCGCCGCACCGATCACGGTTGGTTCCAGGCGCATATCTACAAGTTCGACGACAAGACCTCGACCTTCATCGTCGAGACGACGGAAGAGGCCTATCTTGCCCATGGCCTCGACAAGATGGACCAGGACGGCTCCATCGCCTTCTGCGAAAACCTGTTCTCGGAAGTGCTCGAAGGCGCTTCGCTGATGACTAATGCCCGCCACATCCGCGGCTCGGCATGGCTGAACTTCAATCGCCTTATCTGCGGCAAGTGGAGCCATTTCAACGGCAATTCCCATGTGGTGCTGATGGGCGACGCCGCCCATACAGCGCATTTCGCCATCGGCTCCGGCACCAAGCTTGCCATCGATGACGCGATCGAGCTGACGCGGCAGTTCCAGATTCACGGGCAGGAGAAGGACAAGATACCGGCCGTCCTCGAAACCTATGAGGAAATCCGCCGCGTCGACGTCGCCCGCATCCAGAACGCCGCCCGCAATGCGATGGAATGGTTCGAAGTCGTTGGCCGCCGCTATGCCGATACGCTAGAGCCGCCGCAATTCATGTATTCGATGCTGACCCGCTCGCAGCGCATCAGCCACGAAAATCTGCGGCTGCGCGACAAGACCTGGCTTGAAGGCTATGAGCGCTGGTTCGCCGAGAAATCCGGTCTCGCCGTCGGCAACGACCGCTGCCTGCCGCCGATGTTCACGCCCTATCGCCTGCGCGACGTTCAACTCGTCAACCGTATCGTGGTCTCGCCGATGGCCATGTATTCCGCTGAAAATGGCGTGATGAACGACTTCCATATCGTCCATCTCGGCTCGCGCGCGCTTGGCGGCGCGGGGCTGATCTTCGCGGAAATGACCTGCGTCACCCCGGATGCCCGCATCACTCCCGGCTGTCTTGGCCTTTGGAACGAGGAACAGGTCGCGCAATGGAAGCGCCTCGTCGACTTCGTTCACATGAACAGCGCCGCCAAGGTCGGCATCCAGCTCGGCCATGCCGGGCGAAAGGGCGCGACGAAGCTTGCCTGGGAAGGCATCGACCAGCCGCTCCCCGAAGGCGACTGGCCGCTGATCTCGGCATCATCAGTCCCCTACCTTAGGAATAGCCAGGTGCCGAAGGCTATGGATCGCGCCGATATGGACCGCGTCAAAGCCGACTTCATCCGCTCGACGGAACTTGCCATTAAGACCGGCGCCGACTGGCTGGAACTGCATTGCGCTCACGGCTATCTGTTATCGAGCTTCCTGTCGCCTCTCACCAATCTGCGTGATGACGAGTATGGCGGCAGCCATGAAAACCGCGCTCGCTACCCCCTGGAGATTTTTCACGCGATCCGCGCCATCTGGCCGGCGGACAAGCCGATCTCGGTTCGTCTCTCCTGCCATGACTGGACCGATGGCGGGAACACGCCGGAAGATGCCGCGATCTTCGCGCGCATGTTCAAGGAGGCCGACGCCGACCTGATCGACTGCTCCTCGGGTCAGGTCTCGAAACAGGAAAAGCCCGTCTACGGCCGCCTGTTCCAGACGCCCTTCTCCGACAAGATCCGCAACGAGATCGGCATCCCGACGATTGCCGTTGGTGCGATCTCGGAAGCCGATCATGCCAATTCGATCATCGCCGCCGGCCGTGCCGATCTCTGCGCCATCGCCCGCCCGCATCTGGCGGACCCGGCGTGGGCGCTGCATGAAGCCGCCAAGATCGGCCTGACTTCCATTCCCTGGCCGAAGCAATATGTTTCCGGCAAGATTCAGTATGAAACCAACCTCGCCCGCGCGGCCACGGCAGCACCGGCGAAATGAGGATCGAATGACGACTTCGGGCAAACTCGCCGGCCGTCACGCCCTCGTCACCGGGGCCGGCAGCGGCATAGGTTCTGCGATCGCCACGGCACTTGCTGCCGAAGGCGCGCGTGTCAGCCTAGCTGGTCGCCGCCGCGAGCCGCTGGAAGCGGTTGCCGCCGAAATCCGCGCCCATGCATTCGTGGTTGATGGCTTCGATGTCACCAGCCCCGACGCCGTTACCCAAGGCCTTGCCAAGGCACGCGAGAAATTCGGTCTTGTCGATATCCTCATCAACAATGCCGGCGAAGCGCCAAGCGCGCCCTTCGAGAAGACGACCTTGGAGGCCTGGAACCACGTTCTCTCGGTCGACCTCACCGGTGTCTTCGTGGTGACGCAGGCTGCCCTCCCCGATCTGAAAGCCCGTGGTGCCGGCGCGCGGATCATCAACATCGCCTCGACGGCTGGCCTGAAGGGCTACGGCTATGTGTCGGCTTACGTCGCCGCCAAGCACGGCGTCGTCGGCCTCACTCGCTCGCTGGCGCTGGAACTGGCGAAAACCGGTATTACCGTGAACGCCGTCTGCCCCGGCTTTACCGATACGCCGATCATCCAGCGATCGATCGAGACGATCGTTGCCAAGACCGGGCGCACGGCCGAGCAGGCGCTTGCCGAGTTCACGAAGTCCAATCCGCAGGGACGTCTCGTCAGGCCGGAAGAGGTCGCCGATACCGTGGTATGGCTGGCCTCTCCGGCCGCGGCATCGATCAATGGACAGGCAATCGCGGTTGCCGGTGGGGAGATTTGAGGGATGAGCGATCGGGACATGACTATGAAGGGACATCTGAAGCCCTTCAAGGATTATAAGCCGGAGCACTTCCTTTGGGATGTCAGCGAAGACGGCCGCGTCGCCACCATCCGCCTCAACCGTCCTGAGCGTAAGAATCCGCTGACCTTCGACAGCTATGCCGAACTGCGCGATCTTTTCCGCGATCTCGTCTATGCATCGGATATCCGCGCCATCGTGCTGACCGGCGCCGGCGGCAATTTCTCCTCCGGCGGTGATGTCTTCGAGATCATCGAGCCGCTGACGCGCATGGCAATGCCCGAGCTTCTGGCCTTCACGCGCATGACCGGCGATCTCGTCAAGGCGATGCGCAAGTGCCCGCAGCCGATCATCTCGGCAGTGGACGGCATCTGCGCCGGCGCCGGTGCCATCCTTGCCATGGCCTCCGATCTGAGGCTCGCGACGCCCGAAGCCAAGACCGCCTTCCTGTTCACCCGCGTCGGTCTTGCCGGTGCGGATATGGGCGCATGCGGCATCCTTCCCCGCATCATCGGCCAGGGCCGCGCCGCCGAACTCCTCTTCACCGGCCGATCGATGACGGCAGCGGAAGGACAGGCCTGGGGCTTCTACAACGGCCTGCACCCTAGCACCGACCTCGAGAGCGAAGCAGTCAAACTCGCCCGCTCGCTGGCCGACGGTCCGTGGTTCGCCCACGGCATGACCAAAACCATGCTGAACCAGGAATGGGCGATGGGCATCGATGAAATGATCGAATCTGAAGCGCAGGCGCAGGCGATCTGCATGGCGACGCAGGATTTCCGCCGCGCCTTCGAGGCTTTCGCCGCCAAGCGCCGGCCGGAATTCCAGGGGGATTGAGGGGATGTCCGCGACAAACAGCCTCCCCGGCCCGACGCGCGATCATCTGGATTGGCCCTTCTTCGAGGAGCGTCATCATCGTTTTGCCGCCGAGGTCGATGCCTTCGCGAAATCCGGCGCGATGACGTCTATCGATCACGCCGATATCGATAGCGCGTGCCGCAAGCTGGTCAAAGCGCTGGGCGACGCCGAGCTTCTGACCGCCGCAACCGGTTCGTCGGACAGCGAACCGCTCATCGATTCCCGCATGGTCTGCCTCGGCCGCGAAACGCTCGCCTGGCATGACGGCCTTGCCGATTTTGCCTTTGCCATGCAGGGCCTCGGCACCGGTGCGATCGGCCTCTCCGGCTCGCCCGAATTGCGCTCGGCCGTTCTACCCAAGGTGCGCTCGGGTGACTGGCTCGCCGCCTTCGCATTGTCGGAAAAGGACGCCGGCTCCGACGTGGCCGCCATGAGCTGCACTGCCCGCCTCGATGGCGATCACTATATTCTCGACGGCGAGAAGACCTGGATCTCCAACGGCGGCATTGCCGAGGTCTATACCGTCTTTGCGCGCACCGGCGAAGCGCCGGGAACCCGCGGCATCTCTGCCTTCGTCGTCTTTGCCGACGATACCGGCTTCTCGATTGCCGAACGCATCGAGGTCATCGCGCCGCATCCGCTGGCGACGATCCGTTTCGACAATTGCCGCATTCCCGCTTCCCGCCGCCTCGGCGCGCCCGGCGAAGGCTTCAAGATCGCCATGCGCACGCTCGATATCTTCCGCGCCTCGGTCGCCGCAGCCGGCCTCGGCTTTGCCCGCCGCGCGCTCGATGAATCCCTTGCCCATGCGCGGTCACGTCCGATGTTCGGCGCGGCGCTGGCCGACCTTCAGTTGACGCAGGCCGCCCTCGGCGATATGGCGACCGGCATCGACGCGGCGGCATTGCTCACCTACCGGGCAGCCTGGTGTCGCGACGTACAGCGCTTGCCGACGACGCGCGAGGCTGCCATGGCCAAGATGACGGCGACGGAAACCGCGCAAAGCGTCATCGACCGCGCCGTCCAGCTCTTTGGCGGACGCGGCGTGAAGTCGGGCGAGATAACGGAAAAACTCTATCGGGAGATCCGCGCGCTACGCATCTATGAAGGTGCGACGGAAGTTCAGAAACTCATCGTCGCGCGCGAACTTCTGAAGACCTAGAGCAATTCCAGGAAAGGCGCGAAGCGGTTTTCCGTCCGGAATTGCGTGAACAAAGAAATTGAGCGGTTCAGTGCTAACTGAAAACACTGAACCGCTCTAATGGGAGATTGAGAGCATGAGCCGCGAGATTTTCGACTGGGCCGATCCGTTCCGGCTGACGGAGCAGCTAAGCGACGACGAACGCATGGTGCTGGATACTGCGCATTCCTATGCGCAGGAAAAGCTTGCGCCCCGCGTGCTGGAAGCCTTCCGTCATGAAAAGACCGATCCGGCGATTTTCCGCGAAATGGGTGAACTCGGCCTGCTCGGCCCGACAATCTCGCCGGAATATGGCGGCGCCGGCCTCAGCTACGTCGCCTATGGCCTGATCGCCCGCGAAGTTGAACGCGTCGACAGCGGCTATCGCTCGATGATGAGCGTTCAGTCCTCGCTCGTCATGGTGCCGATCGAGACCTTCGGCTCGGAAGCGCAGAAGCAGAAATATCTGCCGAAGCTTGCAACTGGCGAATGGATCGGCTGCTTTGGCCTCACCGAGCCGAACCACGGCTCCGATCCCGGCTCGATGGTGACACGCGCAAAGAAGGTCGATGGCGGCTACAGCTTGACCGGCGCCAAGACCTGGATTTCCAACGCGCCGATCGCCGATGTCTTCGTCGTCTGGGCCAAGACCGAGGACGGTCTTATTCGCGGCTTCATCCTTGAAAAGGGCTGGAAAGGCCTGTCGGCGCCTGCCATCCACGGCAAGGTGGGCTTGCGCGCCTCTATAACGGGCGAAGTCGTGATGGATAATGTCTTCGTGCCCGAAGAAAACCTGATGCCGAACGTATCCGGCCTCAAGGGTCCCTTCACCTGCCTCAACTCCGCACGCTTCGGCATTGCCTGGGGTGCGCTCGGCGCGGCAGAGGATTGCTATGCCAGGGCACGTCAGTACGTGCTCGACCGCAAGCAGTTCGGCCGTCCCCTCGCCGCCAATCAGCTGATCCAGAAGAAGCTTGCCGACATGGTGACCGAGATCACGCTCGGCCTGCAGGGTTGCCTGCGGCTTGGCCGCATGAAGGAAGAGGGCCATCCGCCTGTCGAGCTTACCTCCATCCTCAAGCGCAACAGCTGCGGCAAGGCGCTGGATATCGCCCGGGCCGCCCGCGACATGCTGGGTGGTAACGGCATCTCGGATGAGTTCGGCATCGCGCGCCATCTCGTCAACCTCGAAGTGGTCAACACCTATGAGGGCACGCACGACATCCACGCCCTCATCCTCGGCCGCGCCATCACTGGCATCGCCGCCTTTTCGAACTGAGGCCGGCCGTGGCGTTCAGAACCATCAGACCCCTGCGCTTCGGAGATTGCGATCCATCAGGCATCGCCTATTTCCCATCCTATCTAAACATCCTCGTCGGGGTGCTGGAAGACTATTTCGCTTCGATCGGCTTCTCCTGGCGAAAACTGATCGACGACCGCCGCATCGGTGTCCCCACGGTGCGGCTCGATCTGACCTTCATCAAGCCGGGCCTGCAGGGTGACGATCTCGAATTCCTGCTTTCGGTCCATGGTGTCGGCCGCTCCTCGCTCGATCTGCAACATCAGGTCTCGGCGAATGGCCTTGTGCTGTGGACGGCCAAACATCGCGTCGTCGCCACCTCGCTCGATACGCACACATCCCTTGAATGGCCGGAGGATATCCGCGCCGCGCTGACCTCTCATCTGGAGACGACCGATGCACACCATCCTGCAACCTGAGGGCTGGGCCAAGCCGATCGGCTATGCCAATGGCATGGCGGCGACGGGCCGCATGGTGTTCGTCGGCGGCCAGGTCGGCTGGAATGCCGCCTGCGAATTCGAAAGCGACGATTTCGTCGAGCAGGTGCGCCAGACGCTGAAGAATGTCGTCGCCATTCTCGCCGAAGGCGGCGCCGAACCGAAGCATATCACGTCCATGACCTGGTATTTCACCGACAAGCAGGAGTATCTCGGTAACCTTAAGGGCATCGGCCAGGCCTACCGCGAGATCATCGGCCGGCACTTCCCTGCCATGGCCGCCGTACAAGTCGTCGCCCTCGTCGAAGATCGCGCGAAGATCGAGATCCAGGCAACGGCCGTGATCCCGGAATAATATCGCACGGAGTGGTAGGTCATGTCGGCACTACGCTTTTCGGACACCATCTCGGCGGCGTTGACCGACGGGATCCTCGTCGTCACTATCGATAATGCCCCCGTCAACGCGCTCTCTGCCGATGTCCGGGCTGGCCTGATGGCGGCGTTTGATCACGCTGAAAAAGACGGCGCGGTTAAGGGCGTCGTACTGACCGGCACCGGCAACAGCTTCATCGGTGGCGCCGACATCAAGGAATTCGGCAAGCCGCCGGTCCAGCCGCATCTACCTGATGTCATTTCCCGCATCGAATTCTCTCCGAAACCCGTTGTCGCAGCAATCAACGGTGTTGCGCTGGGCGGCGGTCTGGAAGTGGCGCTCGCCTGCCATCGTCGCCTTGCCGCGCCGGCCGCGAAGCTCGGCCTGCCGGAAGTTAAACTCGGCATCGTACCCGGCGCCGGCGGCACGCAGCGCCTGCCGCGTCTGACAGGCATCGCCGCCGCCATCGATATGATCGCCAATGCACGCATTGTATCGGCTGCCGAAGCCCTCAAGCTCGGCATTGTCGATGGTGTGGCCAAGGGCGAACTGATCGCCGAAGCTATCGTCGACACCAAGACGGCCAACGCCGCTGCGCTGCGCCGCACGGGATCGCTGACGGTTCCTCCAGAAGCTGCAGATGCAATCGACAAGGCGGCATCAGACGCATTGCGCAAGGCACGTAGCCAGCGTGCGCCTGCCGAGGCCATCCGCCTCGTGCGGCTGGCGACGACCGTCTCTTTGTCGGAAGGTCTCGCCGAGGAACGCCGCACCTTCATCGAGCTTCGCGACAGCGAAGAGGCCGCAGCGTTGCGCCATGTCTTTTTCGCCGAGCGTGCCGCGGGCAAGGTCGAGCGACTGGAGGCCGTTGCCCCACGCAAAATCGAAACCATCGGCATTGTCGGCACCGGCCTGATGGGCTCGGGCATTGCCGTCTCGGCTCTCAATGGCGGCTTTCGCGTGATCGGAGTCGAGCAGAATGCCGACGCGGCTGACAAAGGGCGCGAGCGTATCGCCGGCCTCCTCGATAAGGCCGTGCAGTCCGGTCGCCTCGATGCGGCGGGGCGAGAAGATCGCTTAGGCCGGCTGACCGTCACCGCCAATATGCAGCAGCTGGTGCAGGCCGATCTCGTCATCGAAGCTGTCTTCGACGATCTCACCGTTAAGACCGAGCTGTTCCAGCGCCTCGATACGATCGTTCGCGCCGACGCGGTTCTTGCCACCAATACGAGCTATCTCGACCCCGACGTAATCGCCGCCGCAACGCAACGACCAGAGCGCGTCGTCGGCCTGCACTTCTTCTCGCCCGCCAATGTCATGCGGCTCCTGGAAGTGGTGAAGTGCAAGAACACGGCGCCGGATGCGCTGGCGACGGCCCTTGCCCTTGCAAAACGGCTCGGCAAGTTGCCTGTCGTATCGGGGGTCACCGAAGGCTTCATCGGCAACCGCATCTTTTCCGCCTATCGCCGCGAAGCGGAATACATGGTTGAGGACGGCGCCTCGCCGCTGGAGATCGACGCGGCACTGGAGGCCTATGGCTTTCCGATGGGACCTTTTGCCGTGTTCGACATGGCGGGGCTGGAAATCGCCTGGGCACGCCGCAAGCGGCAGGCTGCGACACGCGATCCGGCTGAGCGCTACGTCGTCATCGCCGACCGGCTCTGCGAAGCCGGCCGTTTCGGCCAGAAGACCGGCCGCGGCTGGTATGCCTATCCCAACGGCAAACGGACTGTTGATCCCGAGGTAACGGCCGTGATCGAAGCCGCGCGCGCTGAAAAAGGCATTGTACCAAGGAGCTTCACCGCGGAAGAGATCGTCAGCCGCCTGCTGAAAGCCATGGCCATCGAAGGCGAGGCGCTGCTTGCGGAAAGCATCGCCGCCCGCGCCAGTGATATCGATCTCGTAATGATCAATGGCTATGGCTTCCCGGCAAGCAAGGGCGGCCCGATGTTTGCGGCCGGCCGCCGCTGAAAGCGGTCACGCAGAGGGGTCAGGCCGCCGAAGACAGCAGCGTGAACAATTCCTGCGGCCGCTTGACGCCGCGCAACGCGTAGCGGCCGACGGAAACGAGATCGTTGCTTTGCTGACCCGATAGCGCCTCGATGAAATTCGACGACATCAGGATGTTGCGGTCGGCCGACCGGCACATCGAAGCGATGCGGCTGACTTCGTTGACGGCCGGGCCGATGACGGTGAAATCCAGCCGGTCCATACTGCCGATATTGCCGTAGAAGACATCGCCGATATGCAGACCGAGATAGACGTCCGTTACGGGGCGGCCTTCGATCTGCCGCTGCGAGTTGAGGTCGCGCAACCGCTGGCGCAGCAGCGATTCCGCCATCAGGGCAGCGGCGCAGGCATCGGCGGAATTGCGAGCCTTGAAGATTGCCAGCGTGCCATCGCCGATGAGCTTCAGCACGTTGCCGCCCGCCTCGTGGATCGAGGAGATGACCGCATCGGCATAGGCATTCAGCATCGGTATGATTTCATCCGGCTCGGCCGTATCCGAGATGCGCGTGTAATTGGCGAGATCGGAAAACCAGAGGGCTGCCGAAATCCGCTCGGTCTTGCCTCGGGTAATCTTGCCTTCGAGCACATGCCGCGCTGCGTCCTCGCCGAGATAGACTTCGGCGATAGTGCGGGCGATGCGGCTCATGCCGGTGCATTTGATCGCCAAAGCCAGCGCCGGCGTCAGCTTGCGCAGCACGCGCAGATCTTCCTCCGGAAAGCCGACCTCATGTGCGGTGGCAAAGTTGGAATAGAAGCAATCCATCTCGCCGATCGTGCCGCCCTCTTCGAAACGGTGGATCATGGCGATGTAGTCGGTGTGACCATCGGCTAGCAGCGTATCGAGCCCGTAGAAATCGGTCGGGTCGCCGAAGCCGATACGCCGGCGCACCTCGTCTCCACCCGTCATCAGCATGTGATAGAAGGCGGAACGCTGCCAGTTTTCAGAGGCAATCCCCTGTTGCGTCGGGCCATATTCGAACTCGCGCTCGATGATCTGATTGCCGTCCCAGCGGAAGGCGCGGCCCTCATAGACCGGATGCAGCGTATCCATCAGCGCCATGGCCCGATCGATGTTGAGACCATGCTGACGGCACTGCTCGCAGAAACCCGAGAGGATATCGACTTCCGTCATCCCCTTGAGACCGGCCTGCATGAGCCAGCTGGCAATTTCGCCAATGTCCTTCGCGTCCATGGATATCTCCCGACCCTCTGAAGGAATCGCTTTAGTACGAAACTCCAAGGCTTGGAATGCTGTACAACGCAAAATAGCCCTGATGCACGCAACAGATCGCCGCTTCTGTGGCACAGAAGCGGCGATTTGACACGCTCAAAGGATGATCGCTGGCCTTAGGCCTTTGCATGCGGCTTCAGCAGGTCTTCCAGGCCGATGCGCCGGAAAAGCTCTGCCCGAACCCGATCGGCAACACCGTTGACGATCTCAGCACCATCCTCTGAAGGATCTACATGGGTACGGAACGGCCGCGAACCAAACGGCATGTCGATAATATCCACGATTGCCGTCGCCACCGAAGCGGCATCGGCATCCGCCGGCTCCAGCGACGCAAGCCCCTTCAGCGCCTGATCGGGAACGCCGGCATAGGGGCCGTCATCATATTCGGCGGCGCGAGCCTTGTCGGCTGGGGAACCGGAATGAGCGAAGTGGTTGGTGCCCTTCGTGAAGGCACCCGGCACGATGATAGCGGTTTCGATGCCCCAGCGTGTCAGTTCGGATGCATAGGACACGGCAAGCGAGTCCATGGCGGCCTTGGCTGCGAAATAAGGCGAGAGGTACGGCGGCGTACCGCCGCGCGTGCTCGACGAGGAGACCCAGACGACCAGTCCCTTTCCTTGCCTGCGCATGTAGGGCAGCACGGCGCGATTGACGCGCTGGGTGCTGAGCACGTTGATATCGTACAACTCGGCGAACTGCGCAGGCGTGAAGGCCTCTGCCGGGCCGAAGGACATATGGCCGGCATTATGGATGATGGTATCGATGTGGCCCTGCTCGGCGATGACGGCGGCAATGCCGGCGTCGACGGAAGCATCCGAGGCAACATCGAGTTCGACGGTTCTGAGATCGACGCTGTTTTCTTTGGCGAAAGCCGCTGCTGCCTCGACCTGCGCTGCATTGCGTCCTTTGGTTTCGCGGATTCCTGCATAGACTGTATGGCCTGCCTTGGCGAGCGCGCGTGCCGTCAGAGCGCCGAAGCCGCTCGATGCGCCAGTGATTACGATGACTTGCTTGCTCATGATCCTGTTCCTTCAGAGGATTGGCTGTTGTTGACGATGAAGTGGAGGACGGCAGGCATTGCGCTGCCGCCTAATTGGCTCAGATCATGCCGCCATTGGCGCGCAGCGTCTGGCCGTTGATCCAGCCGCCATCCGGACCGACGAGGAAGGAGACGGCAGCAGCGATATCCTGCGGCGTGCCCAGGCGCTCCAGCGGGTTCATCTTGGCCATGCGGTTGATGAGCTCGTCGCTCTTGCCATTCAGGAAGAGATCGGTGGCCGTCGGGCCGGGCGCGATCGCATTGACCGTGATCGAGCGGCCGCGCAGTTCCTTCGCCATGATGCCGGTCAGAAGCTCGACGCCGGCCTTGGTTGCGGCATAGACGCCGTAGGTTTCGAGCTTCAGGCCGACGATGCTGGTCGAGAAATTGACGATACGGCCGCCGTCACGCAGGCGTTTGCCGGCTTCGCGCAACGTGTTGAACGTGCCCTTGAGGTTGATGGCGATGTGGCGGTCGAAATGCGCGTCATCGGCCTCGGCAATCTTGGCAAGCTGCATGATGCCGGCATTGTTGACGAGGACATCGACACCGCCGAAGGCAGCTTCGGCTGCGTCGAACATGCGGCGCACGGCTTCGACATCGGAAACATCGGCCTTCGTGGTCAGCGCCTTGCCACCCTTTTCCTCGATCTTGCGGGCGAGTTCCTCGGCGGCGGCTTCGCTGCCGGAATAATTGATGACGACGGTGAAGCCATCCTCGGCCAGACGCTCTGCAACGGCGGCGCCGATGCCGCGCGATGCGCCGGTGACGATTGCTACCTTATTAGAATTGCTGCTCATTTCCTCATCCTTCGTTGCTTTTGCGCCTTAGCGCGTTTCGATGAGGAGAAGATGCCCCTTTTCATGGGGCGGATAATCAGCCAATAGTCGGCATCACTATCCGAAATCAGCGAACAAATAATATGGACAGATTCGATGCCATGCGTGTGTTTTGCCGGGTCGTGGAACGGCGCAGCTTCACGCTGGCGGCCGAAGATACCGGTCTGCCCCGCTCGACGGTAACGGACGCGATCAAGCAGGTCGAGGCGCGTCTCGGCGTACGCCTGCTGCAGCGCACGACGCGGCACGTCAGCCCGACGCTCGACGGCGAAGCCTATTATCAGCGCTGCCTGCGCATCCTCTCCGATATCGAGGATGCTGAAGGCGCCTTTGCCGGGGCAAAGCCAAAGGGCGTCTTGCGCGTCGACGTACATGGAACGCTTGCACGGCACTTCGTCCTGCCGAACCTGACCTCCTTCCTCGAAACCTATCCCGATATCGAATTGCAGATCACCGAGGGCGACCGGTTCGTCGATCTCATCCGCGAGGGGATAGACTGCGTGCTGCGTGTCGGTACGCTGCAGGATAGTGACATGATCGGCCGCCGCGTCGCGATGCTGGAAGAGGTGACACTTGCGGCACCCGCCTATGTCGAACGTTTCGGCATGCCCGCCCATCCGGAGAAGCTCGACGGCCACCGCATGGTTGGCTTCCGCTCCTCCGCAACGGGCGGATTGCTGCCGCTGGAATTCCAGATCGATGGCGCCGTGCGCGAAATCACCCTGCCGGCCACCATCTCCGTCAACGCGGCCGAGAGCTATTTCGCCGCGGCCAAGCTCGGCCTCGGCATGATCCAGGTTCCGAGCTATCACGCAGAGGAAGCCTTACGATCGGGCGAGCTGCTGCATGTCCTTGAGGACTATCCACCGACCCGAACGCCCGTCTCGATGCTCTATCCGCGCAGCCGCCAGCTTTCGCCACGGGTCCGCGTCTTCATAGATTGGCTTGTGAAGGTTTTTGCCGGGCAGAACAGCCCCGAAGCCGAGGACGGATGAATATTCCGCGAAAGCGATCAAATAAATGAAATCGGCTCTTTGAATGCGCGGCCGGCACGCCTACGTCGTAGTGCATTATCCTGTGGGCGCCGCCGTTACGACGTCATGATAGCCCAGTGATTTTCGAGAGAGAGCCCATGACCGAACAGAAGCAATTGAAGCTGGGCGCCTTCATGCGTCCCGTCAGCCTGCATACCGGCGCCTGGCGTTATCCCGGCGCCTATCCGGACGCCAACTTCAATTTTCAGCACATCAAAAGCTTCGCGCAGGAGCTGGAAAAGGCGAAATTCGACGCCTTCTTCATGGCTGATCACCTGGCGGTTCTCAACATGCCGATCGAGGCGCTCAAGCGCAGCCACACTGTGACCTCCTTCGAGCCCTTCACCCTGCTTTCGGCGCTCGCCGCCGTTACCGACAGGATCGGGCTCGTCGCCACGGCGTCGACCACCTTCGACTTGCCCTACCACATCGCCCGCCGCTTCGCTTCCCTCGACCACATCAGCGGCGGCCGCGCCGGCTGGAATATCGTCACCACATCCAATCCCGATGCCGCCCTTAATTTCGGCCTCGAAGAACACATGGAACATGGCGAGCGCTACCATCGAGCTCGCGAGTTCTACGATGTCGTGACCGGCCTCTGGGACAGCTTCGCCGACGATGCCTTCATCCGCGACGCCGAAAGCGGCATCTTCTTCGATCCCGAGCGGCTGCATGTCCTCGGGCACAAGGGAGAGGAACTGAGCGTCCGCGGGCCTCTTAACATCGCGCGACCGCCGCAGGGCTGGCCCGTCATCGTGCAGGCCGGGCAATCGGATGCCGGCCGCCAGCTTGCCGCCGAAACCGCCGAAGCGGTCTTCGCAGCCCCCCGTAATCTTGCTGACGGCAAGTCGATCTTTGCCGATATCAAGGGACGGATGAAGGCGATCGGGCGCAATCCGGATCATCTGAAGATCCTGCCCGCCGCCTTCATCGTCGTCGGCGACACGATCGAGGAGGCGAAGGCGAAACGAGCAAAGCTCGACAGCCTTGTCCATTACGACAGCGCCATCGCATCGCTATCGATCGCGTTGGGGCATGATGCTTCCAAGTTTGATCCCGATGGCCCGCTGCCGGAGATTCCGGAGACCAACGCCAGCAAGAGCGGCCGCGAACGCGTCATCGCGCTTGCCGAATCGGAGAAGCTGACCGTGCGCCAGCTTGCCCAGCGTCTCGGCGGCTATGCCGGCCTGGCCTTTGTCGGCACGCCTGAGAGTATTGCCGATGAGATGGAGCAATGGCTGCACGAGGAAGGCTCCGACGGTTTCAATGTCGTCTTCCCCTTCCTGCCCCAGGGCCTGCTTGACGTGACCACCCGCGTCGTTCCAGAGCTTCAGCGCCGCGGCATCTTCCGTCGCGACTACGAAGGCACGACATTGCGCGAACACCTCGGCCTGCCACGGCCGGAAAACCGCTTCTTCAAGGCTGCCGCTGAAGCCGCGCAGTAAGAGAGATGACATGAGCCATATCACGCCGATCGATTATGAGACTGCTTCCGAGGCCGTGCGTGCCGAGCATGATCGCGAAATGCAGCTGCGCGGTCGCATGACGAACATGAAGCGGACATTGCTGCATTCGCCGGTCGCGCATCGTATCTATGCGGAATGGTTTCCTTTGCGCGAGGAATTGCGTCCCGCGCTGGACGATCGCGCCGTCTGGCTGCTCTGCCATGCCATTGCGATCGAATGCCGCTCGATCATCCCGGTCGGCTTCTTCCGGCGCGCGCTCATTAATGCCGGCCTAACGCCGGAAACGATCGTGCCGAGCGAAGAAGAGGCGCTACTGATCGAATTCGGCAAGGCGATCGTCAGGGATTCCAACGCCATTCCCGAAGAGATTTGGGCACGGTTGAAAGCGCGCTATGACGAGCCGACGCTTGCCAACCTCGTGGCTTTCGCGGGAATCATGATCGCAACCGCGATCTACAACAATGCCGTGAAGGTGGATATCGACCCGGAGCTCGGGCCTTATCTTGAAGGGTTTGAGTTTCCGGCGAAGTGACGAAATTGCCCCTCACCCTAACCCTCTCCCCGCACGCGGGAAGAGGGAATGACCTCTGTATCCTCGCCCAACTCAGCGCGAGAGAGGAAACGGCGATGGCGCGGCCATCCCTTCTCCCCGTCAAAACGGGGAGAAGGTGCCCGACAGGGCGGATGAGGGGCTTTAGCGACTATCCCGAAATCGTCGTCTCGAACTGCGGATTGCCGCGGATCGTGTTGCTCACAGTGCAAATCTCATCTTCGGCCGCATGCGCGATCGCGTTGCGCACCTCATCACTGAAATCGCCCTTGATCGTGAAGGCGATGTTGAATTTCTCCACGCGGGACAGGCCTTCGGTCGCCTTTTCGCCCGTCACGACGGCTGTGACCTCGGTGAGCTTGTCCAGCACGCCGAGGCTGCTGGCTGCCATGCGGGCGCTCAAGACCAGGCAGGCCGAGAGCGACGAATAGAGCAGGTCGAGCGGATTGAAACCCGGCTGCGACGGCGAAGTGACGATGTCGATTTCGCCACCCGTCACCGACGTCACATGCGGAAAGCCGGTGCGGCCGACCGTGGCGGTCGCGCCCGTCTGCCTCGTCTTCACTTTCAGTTCGGCCATGTCGAAAATCCTTGAAATAAAAGCGGGAAACCCTTTCCTTCTACATAGGGATTCATCGCGCGGGACACAATTGCAGTTCGTGGCACTTGCGTCTTCCAGCCAGTTAAGCCACCAAATGGTTACAGGCTCTGAGAAGCAATTTCAGGAAAAATGCGCAGCGGTTTTCCGTCCGGAATTGCGTATAAACGCTCTAGCAAACAGGCAGTTCGACATGACCGTTACCGATCCCCGCGCCTTCCTGACCTCGCTGTTCGATGCCGCGGTTCGTGCCGCCGATCCGTTGACCGGCATTCGCACGCATCTGCCGGCCAAACCGAAGGGTCGCACGATCGTCGTCGGCGCCGGTAAGGGATCTGCCCAGATGGCGGCCGCGCTGGAGCAATGCTGGGACGGCCCGCTGGAAGGCCTTGTCGTGACGCGATACGGTTTTTCAGCCCCCTGCCGCCGGATCGAGATCATCGAAGCCGCCCATCCCGTGCCGGACGAAGCAGGCCTCGTCGCTTCCCGCCGGCTTCTGAAACTTGTCGAGGGCCTGACGGAGGACGATCTGGTGATCGCGCTGATATCAGGCGGTGGCTCGGCGCTGCTACCTTCACCGGCCGGCGCTCTGAGCCTTGCAGACGAAATCGCCGTCAACAAGGCGCTGCTTGCCTCCGGCGCACCGATCTCGGCGATGAATGTCATCCGCAAGCATCTGTCGACCATCAAGGGCGGCCGGCTGGCTGCCGCGGCCCATCCCGCCAAAGTCGTCTCCCTCGTCGTCTCGGACATTCCCGGCGACGACCCTGCCCTGGTGGCCTCCGGCCCGACCGTGCCAGGCGCCGGCACGCGCGCCGAAGCGCTCGACCTCATCCGCCTCTACCAGATCGAACTGCCGCCAGCCGTTCTCGCCTATATCGGAAAGGTCGAGGCCGACACGCCGCGCCCGGACGATCCTCGTTTTGCCGGCAATGAAGTGCATCTCATCGCATCCGCTGGCGTCTCGTTGGAGGCTGCCGCCGATGTGGCACGTGCCGCCGGCATCGAAGCCGCCATCCTCTCCGACGCCATCGAGGGCGAGGCTCGCGAAGCTGCGCATGTCCACGCCGCCATCGCCCGCGAAGTGCTTCACCGCAACAGGCCTTTCGCCAAACCGATCGTGCTGCTGTCAGGCGGCGAAACGACTGTAACGCTGAAAGGCAAGGGCAAGGGCGGACGGAACTCGGAATTCCTGCTGTCGCTCGCCATCGATATCGACGGCCACTCCGGCATTCACGCCATGGCTGCGGACACTGATGGCATCGACGGTAGCGAGAACAATGCCGGCGCCTTTGCCGATGCTGGTACGGTGGCGCGACTGCGAGAGGCTGGACTGGTGCCGGCCGAGATGCTGGCGAACAACGATGCCTGGACGGCTTTCAACGCCATCGGCGATCTTTTCGCCCCCGGCCCGACCGGAACGAACGTCAATGACTTCCGTGCCATCCTGATCGCGTAACCACCGGAAACGGGTGCTTAGACAATTGCAGTGCAATCGTCACAGCGCCAATAGGCGGCTGCGGTCGACGTCCATCGGAAGAAATGCCGGCTGCAATGGTCACATTCGATTTCCACGACGTGTGTCCTCTCGCCAACGATGAATGGCCTGGTCTTACTCCTGCGCTCGCTCTTCCATTGCTCGAGCTTCGTCACGGCCATGATTACCCTCCACGCAATACTCGCCTCGACAAGCAACAATCTAAAATAGGCTCAACTAATAAAAGAAATATTGCAAGTGCGAAGCGATTTTCCCCGCGAAAGGAGGACCAAAATTATCCGTAGTAGTGCATGGAAGACATAGTGCGCCGGCTTCCGGCCGCGGCGGGATCGCTCCATTAGAGCCGGATGATTTTAGGTCGGGTCGACCTAAAATCTAAATCCGCCCTAGAATCAAAGAAGTAGAGCGTGACGCCATCCGAAAACCGCTTACACTTTTCGGCATCACGCTCTAAAAATTGTGACAGCGGATATCGCCATTTTCGCGCGCGACGCCATGTCATGCGTTGGCGATTTTCCATCAAGATAATAATGGGAGGCATATTCATCATGCGCCACTTCCGCCAGCGGGCGATTTCGTCGGTAACCCTGGTCACATTTGCTCTCTTTTCCGTCACCGCCAGAGCTGCCGCGCCGCCACCGGTCGAGGCGGAGCATGGCATGGTGGTCACCGCTCAACATCTCGCCACCGATGTCGGCGTTGAGGTGCTGAAGAATGGCGGCAATGCCGTCGATGCCGCCGTTGCGGTCGGCTATGCGCTGGCCGTGGTCTACCCGACCGCCGGCAATATCGGCGGCGGCGGCTTCATGACCATCCGTATGCGCGACGGCAAGACGACCTTCCTCGATTTTCGCGAACGCGCACCCTTGGCGGCGACCAAAGGCATGTATCTCGACGACAAGGGCAATATCGTCAAAGGCGCCAGCACCGATGGCTATCTCGCCGTCGGCGTCCCCGGCTCGGTCATGGGCTTCGAGACGGCCCGCGAAAAATACGGCACCAAGTCCCGCCAGGATCTGATTGCGCCGGCCATTCGTTATGCCAAGGAAGGCTTCACGCTGAACCAGGCCGATGCTGCCGAACTGAATGAGGGCAAGGCGTGGCTGTCGCGCGACCCGGCCACCGCCGCGATCTTCACCAAGTCCGACGGCAAGCCCTTCGCAACAGGCGACAAGCTGGTCCAGCCGGATCTCGCCAATGCCCTATCCGGCATTTCCGATCAGGGGCCGGACGGCTTTTACAAGGGGCCGGTCGCCAACGCCATCGTCAAGGCAAGCCAGGACAAGGGCGGCATTCTCGCAAACCAGGATTTCGAACAATACAAGGTCCGCGAGCTCGAGCCCGTGAAGTGCAATTATCGCGGCTATGAGATCATTTCCTCGCCGCCGCCCTCCTCCGGCGGCGTCATCATCTGCGAAATCCTCAATGTGCTGGAAGGCTACCCGCTCTCCTATACCGGTTACGCCTCGGCCGACACGGTCCATTATATGGTCGAAGCCATGCGCTATGCCTATATCGACCGCAACTCGGCACTCGGCGATCCCGACTTCGTCGACAATCCCGTCAGCAAGCTGCTTGATAAAGCCTATGCCCAGAAGATCCGCGACGGCATCTCTCCGTACAAGGCCGGCGTTTCCAAGGATCTGATGCCCAAGGGCCTCGGCGAAAGCCACGAAACAACGCATTATTCGATCATCGACAATGACGGCAATGCTGTCGCCGTCACCTATACGCTGAACGGCTCCTTCGGCGCCGGCGTCGTTGCACCCGGCACAGGCATCCTCTTGAACAACGAGATGGACGACTTCACCTCCAAGCCCGGCGTGCCCAACCTTTATGGCCTGGTGCAGGGCGAGGCCAATGCCATCCAGCCGAAGAAGACGCCACTCTCCTCCATGAGCCCGACGATAGTCACCAAGGACGGCAAGCCCTTCATGGTGATCGGCAGCCCCGGCGGCTCGCGCATCATCACCATCACGCTGGAAGCGATCATCAACGTCATCGATTTCGGCATGAACATTCAGGAGGCAATCGATGCTCCGCGCATCCATCACCAATGGCTGCCCGACAAGGTCTATATGGAGCCGCGTGCGCTCTCACCCGATACGATCAAGCTTCTGACCGGCATGGGCTACACGGTTCAGGTCGACAATAGCTGGCCGATCTGGGGCCAGGCGGCCGGCATCCTTGTCGGCGGCAAGAGCCTCAGCGACATCGCCAAGGGCGGCGGCGCCCGCTACAACGGCGCCATGGATAGCCGCGCCGGCTCGGGGCTTGCCGAAGGCTATTGATCGCCTCGGCGCCTGCTGAAAACGGCGACTCGGACCGGTGCCACCACCAATTGGCACCGGTCTTTTTGCTTATGGCATCCGACCAAACGAGCACATTATCTTACGCGAAAAAACCAAGCGTGAGCATTTCGGCGCGATATCGCGCCAATTCATTCACCTCACGTTCATTTGATGCCGTTTGCCCCTGCATATGCGTCATTTTTTTCATCCCATGAATGGGATTTGCGATTTCTGATATAGCAATCGCGTGCAAGCAGGAGTATACAACCGCCGTTCAAATAGGCCTTCGCGCCATGACCAGACTTGCGGTTCTGTCTTACGACCCCACCGCACCATCGAGAGCGATCCCCGACAATGTCGGATCAGATATTCCAGGCCGCCCCCGTCCGGCGGGCCGCACCGAATTTTCGTGTAGTAGCACTTATCGTAGCAAGTGCGATGTTCATGGAACAGCTCGACGCGACCGTGCTCGCAACAGCCCTTCCGACCATGGCGAGAGACTTCGGCGTCAGCGCGCCGGCCATGAGTATCTCGCTGACTTCATACCTTCTCAGCCTGGCGATCTTCATTCCCGCCAGCGGCGCCATCGCCGACCGCTTCGGGTCACGCACCGTTTTTAGGTCCGCCATCGCGGTCTTCGTTGTCGGCTCGCTTCTTTGCGCGCAGGCGCCGAACCTGTTCTTCCTCGTGATCGCGCGCCTTCTTCAGGGTCTCGGCGGCGCTATGATGCTGCCCGTTGGTCGCCTCGTGCTGATGCGCAGCGTCGCCCGCAAGGATATGGTCAACGCCATGTCCTGGCTGCTGATCCCGGCGCTGGTCGGCCCCATTCTAGGCCCGCCGATCGGCGGCATGTTCGTGACCTATCTCGACTGGCGCTGGATCTTCTACATCAACGTGCCGATCGGCATCATCGGCTTCGTCCTGGTGACCATGTTCATCGAGGAGGTGAAAGGCCCGCGCACCGGCCGTTTCGATCTCTCAGGCTTCATCCTCTCGGGCATTTCGCTCGGCTCTCTGCTCTTCGGCTTTGAAATGTCGAGCCGCGAGGGCGAAGGCTATATGGCGGTCTTCCTGATCTCCATCGGCCTTCTGTTCGGCATCGCCTATCTGCGCCATGCCCGCAAGCACCCCTCGCCGATCATGGATTTCTCCTTGATGAAGGTGCCGACTTTCCGCACCTCGGTCATCGCCGGTTCGCTGACGCGCATCAGCCAGGGCGCCCATCCCTTCCTGATCCCGCTGATGCTGCAGCTCGGCTTCGGTCTTTCGGCCGCGGCCGCCGGCCAGATCGCCATTGCGACCGCGCTCGGCTCCATGGCCATGAAACCTCTGCAGGTCCGCATCCTGCGCACGCTCGGCTTTCGCACCGCCCTCATCATCTTCGGCCTGATCGGCACGCTCGGCTATGGCATGTGCGCGCTTTTCAAGCCGGATTGGCCGCTGCCCGTCATCTTCGTGATCCTGTTCTTCTGCGGCTTCTTCATGTCGTTCCAGTTCACGGCCTACAACACGATTGCCTATGACGAGATCGAGCGCGACCGCATGAGCATCGCGACGAGTTTCTACTCAACGTTCCAGCAGCTGATGCTGTCTCTCGGCATCTGCGTCGCCGCCCTTGCCTTGCATGGCTCGATGCAGTTGCGTGGGGAGACAAAGGCCGAGATGATCGACTTCTCCGTCGCCTTCATCGTCGTGACAGCCATTGCGCTGCTTGCGGTGATCTGGAACGCCAGCTTCTCGCGGACCGCCGGTTCGGAAATCAGCGGCCACCGCCGCAGATCGCCGGAAGACGGCCTCGGCGAGCATTGATGCTCGCCTCCCCCAACTCCACGGCAATCACTTATGAACTGAAATCGCAGCTGCCCACTTCTCCCCAGCGGGGAGAAGGTGCCGCCAGGCGGATGAGGGGGTGCCCGCCACGACTACGAAAATCCATGAATTCAAATCGATAGCCCCCTCATCCGACCCTTCGGGCCACCTTCTCCCCAAGGGGAGAAGGAATTTCCGGTGCTGATCCACCCGTATGCGATACCCCTCCCGCCTACTCCTGCAATAGCGTCTTTTGTGAACAGTGCCTCCACGGGCAGCGCATTGCATTGAACAATGACCTCGACCTAAATAGCGACCAGAACGAAATAACAGTCTGGAGCATCCCATGGTCGCCGGCATCCATCACATCACGCTGATCACTCGCAAGGTCCAGGCGAATGTCGATTTCTACGTCGGCTTCCTCGGGCTACGCCTCGTCAAGCGGACCGGCGGTTTCGAGGACGCCACGCAGCTTCATCTCCTCTACGGCGATGCCGTGGGTTCGCCCGGCTCGCTGATTACGTTTCTGGTTTGGGAGGATGGTTCTCCCGGCCGCGCCGGCGTCGGCCAGATCGGCGAAATCTCGCTCGCCATCGATCCGGCAAGCATCGGTTACTGGTTGACACGCGCCTTGAGTGCCGGCCTCAAACCGGAAGGCCCATCTGAGGAATTCGGCGAGCCGGTCCTGAGGCTGAAGGACCCGGATGGCGTCATCATCAAACTGGTGGGAACGAACACGCTGCAGGCCGCAGCTCCTTGGACGAGCGACACCATTCCGCAGGAGCACGCGATTGCCCGCATCCGCGGCGCAACGCTGTTCAGCGAAACGCCAGAGGAGACGCAAGCCATGCTGGTCGACCATTTCGACTACCGTCCGCTCGCCACCAACGGAGCGATCAGCCGGCTCGTCTCGGAGCCTGGCGATATCCTCGACATCCGCGATGCCCGTGGCTTCTGGGCGAGTGCCCCGGGAACAGGTACGGTCGATCACGTTGCCTTTCGCGCCGCCGACGATGCGGAATTGCAATCGGTCCACGCCGCCCTGCAGGCGATCGATTCC
This sequence comes from Rhizobium centroccidentale, assembly GCF_030182565.1. Lineage (NCBI taxonomy): Bacteria > Pseudomonadati > Pseudomonadota > Alphaproteobacteria > Hyphomicrobiales > Rhizobiaceae > Rhizobium > Rhizobium centroccidentale. The sequence goes on from NZ_JAQJCG010000006.1 coordinate 48,029, forward strand.
GGGCCGACGACGATGCATGACCGCAAATATTTCCGCTCGCTCTATGTCCGCGAACCCGGCCAGATCCTGTTCGAACTCGCGACGGATGCGCCTGGCATGTTGATCGACGAGGATGAAGCGACGCTTGGCACGCGCCTCTTCGCTCCCGGCGATAGTCCGAAGCTTTTAGCCGAGCTGAACGTGATCCTGCCGCAGTTCTCTATGCCCGGCGAACCGCGCGTCATCTATCGCGACCTGCCCTTCATCCATCGCTTCTTCACGCCAGGCGAGCCGAACAGCAATGTCTTCGTTCTGCTGCACGGCTCCGGCGCCAACGAGACGACGATGCTGCCGCTCGGCCATAAGATCGACCCCGATGCGACCTTGCTCAGCGTGCGCGGCCGCGCACTCGAGGAAGGTGCACCGCGCTGGTTCCGTCGCAATGGACCGATGTCCTTCGATCAGGCCGATATCGTGAGCGAGGCCGAAGCCTTCGCCGCCTTCATCGACGGCGCAGTCCATGCCTACGGGCTCGATCCGGATCGCATCGTCTATATCGGCTATTCGAACGGCGCCAATTTGCTGAACGCCATGCTGTCGCTGCACCCGCACCTCATCCGCCGTGCCGTGCTGCTGCGCTCCATGGCCGTTCTCGAAAACCCGCCAGCGGCGGATATGTCGGATGCCCAGGTGCTGGTGGTCGCCGGCGAGAAGGATTTGTATGGCCCCTATGCCCAACCGCTGACCGAACGCCTGCGCGCTGGCGGCGCCAAGGTCGAACTTGCGACCGTTCCCGGCGGTCATGAGTTTGACGATGCCGACGTGCCGGTCGTTCAGGAATGGTTGAACGAGTCCGCCTGACGCGGATTTGCTAAACGTGAACGACAAAAGCCCGCCATTTGGCGGGCTTTTGCTTTGATGGATACAGCAGGGATCACCCCTTGAACGTATATTCCGCAATCGATGCCGGCTTCATCTCGATGGAGAAGCCCGGCAGGCTCGGCGGCATGTAGGCGGCGTCGCGGATGATGCAGGGGTCGACGAAATGCTCGTGCAGGTGATCGACATATTCGATGACGCGGCCAGCCTTGGTGCCGGATACGGCGATATAATCGATCATCGACAGGTGCTGCACATATTCACAGAGCCCAACGCCGCCGGCATGCGGCCAGACCGGCAATCCATACTTGGCGGCGATCAGCAGCACCGCCAGCACTTCGTTGAGGCCACCCATGCGGCAGGAATCGATCTGCACGATGTCGATTGCGCCCTCAGCGATGAACTGCTTGAACATGATGCGGTTCTGGCACATCTCGCCGGTCGCGACCTTTACAGGACCGATGGCTTGGCGGATCTTGCGGTGTCCGGCAACATCGTCCGGGCTTGTGGGTTCTTCGATGAAGAAGGGCTTGGCGAAGGCGAGCTTCTTCACCCAGTCGATCGCCTGATCGACCTCCCATACCTGGTTGGCGTCGATCATCAGATAGCGGTCGGGACCGATCACTTCGCGGGCGATGGTCAGGCGGCGGATATCGTCCTCGAGATCACGGCCGACCTTCATCTTCACATGGTTGAAGCCGGCATCGATCGCCTCCTGGCACAGGCGGCGCAGCTTAGCATCGTCGTAACCGAGCCAGCCGGCCGAGGTCGTGTAGCAGGCATAGCCCTCGCGCTCGAGCGTGGCGATGCGGTCGGCCTTGCCGGCCTCCGCCTTCTTCAGGATGGCGACGGCGTCGTCGCGGGTCAGCACATCGGTCAGGTAACGATAGTCTACGATATCGGCGATCTGCTCGGCGTCCATCTCAGCCACCAGCCGCCAGACCGGCTTGCCGGCTTCCTTGGCCAGCAGATCCCAGATGGCGTTGACGACGGCGCCGGTTGCCAGATGCATCGCGCCCTTCTCCGGGCCGATCCAGCGTAGCTGGCTGTCGCTGGTCAGATGCCGCCAGTATTTGCCTGGGTTTTCCAGAACCGTCGCAAGCTCCGTTCCCACGACCAGATGCCGCATCGCCTCGATCGCCATGCAGCAAATGTCATTGCCGCGGCCGATGGTGAAGGTCAGGCCATGGCCGGCAAGACCCGGCTTATCGGTCTCGAGGATGACATAGGCTGCCGAATAGTCCGGATCCGGATTCATCGCATCCGAACCGTCGAGGCTCTGTGATGTCGGGAAGCGCAAATCGAAAACGCGAAGATTGGTGATGCGCGTCATTGGAAAACTCCTTCTAAATCCATCGCGACCTCTCGACCCCTTTAGCCAAGGTCGAACTCCTCCCAGAGCGCCGCATTATGCTCGCCAACGTGCGGGGCCGCACGCTCGAATTTCGGCCGCTGCCCATCGATGCGGATGGGCGAGCGGGTGGTCTGCAGGCTGACGCCATCATCGCGCCCGACCGTCTGCAGCATGTCGAGAACGCGAAAACCTTCGCTGCCCAGAAGCTCCGGCCAGTTCAGCACTTTTGCGCACCAGATGTCGGCAGGTTCGAGGATCGCAAGCCAGTCGTCAACGTTGCGGCTGGCGATGCGCGCCGCGATCAGCGCCTTGATTTCATCGCGTGCCGTGAACCAGCTTTTGGGGTCATCATGATAGCGCGCAAGCTCATCCATGCCGAGCAGACCGGCAAGCTTGGAAATCGGTGTCATGGCGATGGCGAGATAGCCGTCTGCAGCGGGGTAGACGCCATAGGGCGCGGAAAGATAGGCATGGGCGCTGCGGACATGGGAGCGCTCCGGCAGCTTGTTGCCGTTGTTCATGTGCACGCTCAGCACCTCGACCTGCAGATCGACCAGGGCTTCCAGCAGGCTAGTCGCCACCAGTCCGCCCTCGCCCGTCACGCCGCGCCGTACCAGCGCCGCCAGAATGCCCTGGGCCGCAGCCGCACCCGCCAGCATATCGCCGATCGCCAGGCCGAAAGGCACCGGCCCCTGTCCCTCGTCGCCGTTCAGCCACATCACCCCGGAGCGCGATTGCGCCAGAAGATCCTGCCCCGGCCGCGCGACCCATGGCCCGTCTTCGCCGTAACCGCTGATCGAGCAATAGACGAGGCGCGGATTGAGCTTGCTTGCGGCCTTATAGTCCAGCCCCAGCCGCTCGATCACGCCGGGGCGAAAATTCTGGATGAGCACATCGGCCTTGGAGATCAGCCTGCGCAGCGCGCTCATATCGCGCTCGTTTTTCAGATCGACCGCCAAGCTTTCCTTGGAGCGGTTGATCGCGTGGAAGATTGTCGAATCACCGCTTTCATCGTCGCTGAGATAAAGCCCGCGCGAAAGATCGCCACCACCGGGACGCTCGATCTTGATCACCCTCGCGCCGAGATCCATCAGTCGCAGCGAGCAATAGGGACCGGACAGAAACTGGCTCATGTCGACAACGACAAGTCCGGCCAGCGGCAAGTCCTTCTTCAGCGCCATCGATACTCCAGCTCCCCTGACATCGCTCCGGCTCAAAGCGCCTCTCCGCCTTGAGGACTATCCTCGTCACCGGTTTCTGCGTCAGCCTCAATCTTCTTATGTAAATAGTATTTTCACATATGGATGATTTTTGCAAACGAAAAGAGGGAGGATAATCGAGGCTCCGCCCACCCATCTCACCAGGAAATACAGTATGCTTCCACATAATGAGAGTTGCTGAAAGGAAGAAGAGAATGGCAACGGTCAAATTGCTCGACGATGCGGAAGCCGAGGCAATCCCGGCGGTCAAGGCGGTGTTCGACGACATTCGCGCGGTGAGAAAGTCCGACTTCGTCAATAATTTCTGGCGCGGCCTGGCAAACGATCCCGCCCTGCTGAAGCGCACCTGGGAAGGGCTGAAAGCGGTCATGATGGCGGAGGGCGCGCTCGACCCGCTCGTGCGGGAGATGATTTACATAGCCGTCTCCACGGCCAACGGCTGCAGCTATTGCGTCCATTCGCACACGGCCGCCGCCAGGGCGAAGGGCATGACTGACGCCCAGCATGGGGAGCTGCTGGCGGTTATCGGGCTGGCTGGACAGACCAACCATCTCGTGACGGCGATGCAGATCCCCGTCGATCCGGAATTCGATGTCGGCAGCCGATGAAACGCAAAAGGCCCGCAGGCACATGCCGGCGGGCCTTCCATAAACAATCTTCGCTTTTAGCGATCCGACGTTTCCGCCGTCTGGCTATCTGCCGCAATGGCGGCAACGTTGAGACCGTTGTTTACAGCCAGCAGCCTTTTGCGAACCAGAACGCCCATGACGCGGGCGGCGGTCGAAAAGGTCATCGTGTCGAGCGGACCTTCACCTTCCCAGGGCTTGGTCAGCCGCTCGGTCACGGCCGAGACGATATTGTTGGGCACGATATCGGTGCATTCGCGCATGGCTTCGAACACGACGCTGATGGGATGGATACGTCCCTCGAACGTCACGATCGGTTCGGTCACTTCGCTGTCCCATTCCTCGAAGGCATAGAGCGCTTCGCGGAAAAGCTGCTGCAGAGTGATAGGGGCATGACCCTCATGAAGGGGCGGCAAGGCATTCGACATGTCTGTCTCCTTTCAATTGGAAGTCCGGCGCATATATGAAAGTTGATGGTCTCTCCTCCGAGACCCAAGCGCTGCTTCTTCAGTTTGGCGCGCCTTAAATAGGGGAGCGGCGCGGCAAACCATCTTGTGACCGGCGCAACGCGGGACGCACACGAAATGTTCCCACCGGTCATGTAACTTGATCAAGTCTATAGATTAATCTCGACTTGAAAAGCCTCTTTGCAAATTTTGTGTAATTCTCTTTATTTTTGAATGACTTCGCGTAGAGTGAAATGACAGCGCATTTGTGGAAGACATGCGAATCTCTCTCCAGCGCCGAAAGGACGACCATGTGCGGCGACCATGAACACGATCATCAGGACGGCCACGATCACGGCCACCAACACGTCGATTGGCGCGAGCATGGCATCAAGATCATCCCGGGCAATGCCCTCGACCCGAATACGGCTCAGACCCCCGGCATGAACCGCGCAACCGCGATCAACCATGCCCGCGCCGGCGCTGAAAAGATATGGGCCGGAACCGTGACCATCCACGCCAATGCCAAGACCGGCGCGCATCATCACGGCGATCTCGAAAGCATCATCTATGTCGTCAAGGGCAGAGCTCGGATGCGCTGGGGTGAGAACCTGGAATTCGTCGCCGAAGCCGGCCCCGGCGACTTCATCTTCGTGCCGCCTTATGTGCCGCATCAGGAGATCAATGCCAGCCGCGACGAAACGCTGGAATGCGTTCTGGTCCGCTCAGGCCAGGAACCAGTCGTGGTCAATCTCGATATCGAACCAGTGGAAAAACCGGAAGAGGTCCTCTGGAAGGACCCGATCCATCGGTGAGCTGATTAATTTTTGAGCAAATGCCCATTTTGCCGCATAAGTAATCTATAGTAATTATAGAAAATAAGTTTGCTCTTTTGCGTTGCACTGAAAAGAGTTTTTCAGAACCGCAGTGCACAACGCATGATCCTGCTTCGCGGACAGGACGCACCTCTGAAATGATCCTGATGTCAACGAGAGAACGATCTCGATCATCTGGAACAGGATTTCCCATGACTGAAAAGCTTTCTAAAGGTTTCGACGCGCTGCGCCTTTCCCGCCGCGCCGGCCTTGCCGCCATCCTTGCCTCCGCTGTCGCCGTCTTCGGCTTGACGGCAACCGCACCGCAGACCTTCGCCGCGGACAAGACGATCAAGGTCGGCATCATGAGCGGTGAGGACGAGGATGTCTGGCGCGTCGTGGTCGCTGAAGCCGCCAAGAAGGGCCTCAAGGTCGAGCCTGTCGTTTTCAACGACTACACTCAGCCGAACGAAGCCCTCGAGCGCGGCGAAATCGACGCCAATGCCTTCCAGCACAAGCCTTACCTCGACAACCAGATCAAGCAGCACGGCTATCACATCGCGATTGCCGGCTACACGGGCATCTGGCCGATCGGCCTTTACACGAAGAAGTACAAGACCGTGGCCGAGCTTCCGAAGGGCGCCGCCATCGGCGTGCCAAACGACCCGTCCAACGAAGGCCGCGCGCTTCTCGTTCTGCAGCATGAAGGCATCATCAAGCTCAAGGACGGCACCGGCATCCTCGCCACTACCGCGGACATCGCAGAAAATCCGAAGAACGTCGACATCAAGGAGCTGGATGCCGGCATCGTCGGCCGCTCGATCGATGATCTCGATGCAGCCGTTGTCAACACCGACTGGGCACTGAAAGCAGGGCTCTCGGCGAAAGACCGCATCGCGCAGGAGCAGACCGAAAACAATCCGTACCGCAACTTCATCGCCGTCAAGCAGGGCAGCGAGAATGAAGCCTGGGTCAAGACGCTGGTCGCATCCTATCAGAACGATACAGTCAAGGCCGAATTCGACAAGGTCTACAAGGGTACGGGCCAGAGCGCCTATTGATATCAGGACGGCGCGGGGGACAGCGCTGAACGGCGGCGGCCGGGGCATCTTGCCCGGGCCGCCTTTGATGTTTTCCCCGGCAGGATGCGATGAAGTTTATAGTTGGTTATGGAGTTCGCGGAGAGTACATACCCCCTCCGTCACTTTCGTGACATCTCCCCCACAAGGGTGGAGATCGTAAACTCGTGGCAAGCCATTGCCAGAAACGAACATCGCATCTGCTGATACCCGGCTGATTTATTTCGCAGAACGCGCGGCATACTCACAACGATCTCCCCCCTTGTGGGGGAGATGTCCCGAAAGGGACAGAGGGGGGTATAATGGCCTCCGCGAACTCAAAGGTCGTTTTTTCAAAAAGAGACACAGAATGAATTCCTTCACCCCAGCCACATCGATTGACGGACAGGCGCCGCCCGAGCGTACGGCCGGCGACGAGATCGTCCGCCTGGTCGATGTCCGCCGCCGGTTTGGCAGCACACCCGCGCTGGACGGCATAACGCTGACCGCCCGGCGCGGCGAAATCGTCGGCATCATCGGCCGCAGCGGCGCCGGCAAATCGACACTGATCCGCTGCCTAAACGGGCTGGAGCGCGCCGATAGCGGCGAGATCCACATCGAGGGCCGCGACATCGCCCGCCTTTCGGAGAAGGAATTGCAGCCGCTGCGCCGCCGCATCGGCATGGTCTTCCAGCACTTCAATCTGCTGTCCTCAAGAACGGTCGAGGAAAACATCGCATTACCGCTGAAGATCGAAGGCGTCGCCAAGGCAGAACGATTGCAGCGTGCCCGCGAGCTGTTGGAGCTCGTCGGCCTTGCCGACAAGGCGAAGGCCTATCCAGCGGCCCTTTCCGGCGGCCAGAAACAGCGCGTCGGCATTGCCCGCGCCCTCGCAGCGCGGCCCGCAATTCTCCTGTCGGACGAAGCGACATCGGCGCTCGACCCCGAAACTACCCGATCTATCCTAGCACTGTTGAAGGACATCAACCGCAAGCTCGGCCTGACGATCCTGCTCATCACCCACGAGATGGAAGTGATCCGCTCGATCGCCGATCGTGTCGCGGTCATCGATGCCGGCCGGATCGTCGAAGAAGGTTCCGTGTGGACCGTTTTCGCCAATCCTCAGCAGGACATCACCGCCAGCCTGCTCAGCGGCGCCCGCCCGCAGCTTCCCGACCATATTGCCGCTCGCCTTTCCCCGACATCGGGCACCGAGGCTATCCTGAGCGTCGATCTTGCCGGCCCTGCCGCGCAGGGCGCACTCTTTGCCGAGCTTTCGGCCGCCCTTCCCCGCTCCTTCCGGCTGGTCCATGGCGGCATCGACCATATCCAGAACCAGCCCGTCGCCCGCTTCTTCGTCGCGGTGCCGACGCGCGATGCAACCTTGCCGACTAAAGTCAGCGATTTTCTGAAAGCCCGCTCCGCCCGGGTGGAGGTTCTAGGCTATGACAACTGATGTAATCCTCGGCCTGCTTTGGCGCTCCTTCTGGCAAACCATCTGGATGACGGGCGCCTCCGGCTTTCTCTCCCTCATCATCGGCCTGCCGCTCGGCCTTGCCCTCGTCGTCACCAGCCGCGGCGGCATCGCCGAACAGAGTGCGATCAACCGCGTTCTGGGCATCTTGGTCGACGGCTTCCGCGCCGTGCCATTCATCATCCTGCTCATCGCCCTCATCCCGCTGACGCGTCTGATCGTCGGCACGGCGCTCGGCACGACGGCCGCGATCGTGCCGCTGACCATCGCAGCGATCCCCTATTATGCTCGCGTTGCCGAGGTCTCGCTGCGCGATGTCGATCGCGGCCTGATCGACGCCGTGCGCGCCATGGGCGGCAATCGCTGGACTATCGTCCGCGAAGTGCTGATACCGGAAGCGATGCCCGGCATTGTCGCCGGCTTCACCGTGACCATGGTCACACTGATCGGCGCTTCGGCCATGGCCGGCACGATCGGCGGCGGCGGCCTCGGCGACCTTGCCATCCGCTATGGCTATCAACGCTATGAGACGAGCGTCATGATCGCCGTCGTCATCATCCTGATCATTCTGGTCTGGGGCATGCAATGGCTGGGCGATCGCCTCGCCAATCGGCTCGATCGCCGCTAGCTCCATCGATACAAATCCATTCCCAGTGCAGAAAGACATTGCTCCGGGAGTGAAGACGAAAGATCAGTTGCGCGTCACCGGCTTCGAGCGCATGCGCGATACGGTCTCCCGCTCGGCACGCTTGCAGCGCATCGGCGGCAGGCCGCGATCCATTAGATCCATATCCTCCAGCACCATGTCGCCCATCTTCTTGAAGGCGCTGTCGAGCGCACCGGCGCGGTGGGCCGAGCGGAGAAAACCCTTGAGCTTGCGTACTGGATGATCAAGGCTGAGCGGCTCCTCGGGGTAGACATCGCTTGCCGCCACGATACGGCCCGAAGCGACAGCCGCCATCAGTGCATCGAAATCGACGACATCGGCGCGGCTGAGCAGAATGAAGGCCGCTCCCTCGCGCATTTTCGCAAAAGCCTCTGCCCCGAGAAAACCCCTGTTCTCGCTAGTGACCGATGCGACCACGAACACGAAATCGCTGTTGGATAACACCTCATCGAGCCCAGCGGGCTGAACGCCGTGTTCCCGGAGGATCGACGGCGGCATCCAGGGATCGAAGACCCTGATATTGGCGCGGAAGCCGGACAGCACGCGGTTCAGCGCCTTGCCGAGATCACCGAAGCCGACAATGCCAATATCGCTGCCGCCAACGAGCCGTGCCTTCGCATTGCCATCGCCACCCCAGAGTTCCCTGCCCTCGCGGAAATCGACATCGGCATCGACGATCCCGCGCGCCAGGCTCAGAGCAAACCCAAGGCCGATCTCGGCGACCGGTTCGGCAAAAACGAGGCCAGTGGTCACGACGTGGATGCCGCGCTCGAAAAGCACTTCATAGGGCATGTTGTTGATGAGATTGCTCTCGACATTCAGGATACAACGCAGTTGCGGCATGCGATCCAGCGTTTCCCTCGATAGCGGCGGCTGGCCGATGATGTAGCGCGCCTCGACGAGCACCTCGTCGCCCAGTCCGGCGATATTGTCCGGATCCGCCTCGACGATGCGATATTTCGAATGAAGGAGCGACAGAGCGTCCCTGGTGAAGATAAGCTCGAGCGAGCGCGGCTCTGGCGCGCTGATGGCCAAGGGTCTGCTATCGGCGGTCATTCTATTCCTCCCTGTCTGGCGAGGCGATCCAATAGCATTCCAGGGACCAGATCAATCAGGCCTCGTCCTCTTCCCCTGGCATTCCGACGGAGAAAGCGCAGATGCGCAAGAGATGGGTGAGCGGCAGACTCGTCTCGGCATGCCAGGCATTGAACTGATCCTGGATCAGACGCAGGTCTTTCTTCGTCGGTTTGCTTTCAGAAATCGGCACGCCGGAAAGCCGCAGACAGACGAGAACGTCATGGCTCATGACGAAGCTGTCGCGGCCGATCGCCCGCAGGAGATATTGGCCGGTCATGCCGCCGAGCCGGTTTGCCTGCTTGTCCAGAACCGCAAGCAGGCCGATCTGATCCTCCAGCGGCCAGTCGGCGAAGAAGCGGCCGGCGCTGCCATACGTGTCGGCAAGCTGGCGGATGAACTGCGCATTGTCCCGCACCGACATGATCTTGGCGCCGTTGCGGATGACCCGTGCGTCCGAAGTCAGATCATGCCAGTAATCATCCGGCGCCAGATTGAGAAAGGCGGGGTCAAAGCCGGAGAATGCCGTTTCGAAACCAGCCCATTTCGAATCGATGACGTTACGCACGAAACCAGCATAAAAGATGTAGCGCGTCATCTCCGACAAGATCCGATCATCGGGCAGAGCACGCAGCACCTCATGGTTCGGCGCCTTGGGCATCAGCGCCTTTAACCCGTCGGCGCCTCCCTTGCGCTTCTCGGCCCGCTTTCTGATCTCGGCAAAGCTTCCCATCACCCGCTCCCATCGGCCACGCTGTAACGACAAGTCTTTTACGATCTTATCGCCCAGTGCAAGCAATCTCCATGCAATGATTTGCTGTGAAAAACACGACGTAGAAAGTTATGACTCGAAAGTTGATCACGCCGGCATTCGAATTGATTTCCCGACGATTGAAACAGTTCCGAACTGCTCCAGATATCGTCTTGAAATTAACTTGAGATTTCGCACACCGTAGCGTTAATTTCGGCGGCGTCGGATCGGAGCCTCCTGCCATGAACAATAAAGACTGGAATTATCCCATCATGGTCATCTGCAAGCGCACCGGAAAAGTCTATACGGTCGCGAACACGAAGGAGGCTCTGGACATGCTGCTGAACGCATGGCCTGTCGCAGAGGGTAAAGCTTTCATGATGGCTCTACAGGTCTGTGCCGATGTCGAACGAGGCCAGGGACAACCGCTGGAAGCTCGCAACAGCTTTGTCGCTGCAGCATCGGAGGCTGGCGTCCCCCTTGAGATGCCGGTGATTCAGTAAGATTGCTGCCTGTTTCGAGACCTGCTGCGCACTGTTTTCACAAGGCTTGATTGCGCATAGTCCGGTAGGCTGCCACACTGTTTGGCACCGCACCGCTCTTACAAAAATGGTGCGGACCGATTTCCGGAAATTGCGAAACTTTTTGCCGTGGCGGGAGTTTCACTCGCAATGTCGGAGCATCATCGAAATGAAAATGACCTTTAAGGCCGGCGCAAGCCGCTGGCCTGAGCCCGTATATCTGCGCATCGGCCACGGCATGCCGGAAGCAATCCGGAGCCCGAAGGAAGCCCACAATCACCTTCTTCTCCGCTGGCCAACCGTCAGAGGCGAAAAATACGATTCGGCCAGAAGCCTCTGCCTTGAAGCCGAGACCGACCCCTTTCTTTGTGAGTACGCCAGGAAGGTGTTCATCAAGGCCTGCATCGAAGCCGGTGTGCTCGACTAGATAGCGATATTGAACCTGTGGCCGATTCTTGTTTGAATACGCAAGCTTTCGTGCTGTGCATGCGGCGTCTCGGCACAGTACCGTCAAAGCCACCGCGCTTGCATGATCACAAGCTCCCTCAAGACCCATTCAATTCTGCGGGAAATGTACGACGCCCTCGCATTTTACAACTATCGCGGGTATTCACGAGGTGAATTTGCTCGTAAGCAGCAGGGAGCGGAACCTGTTTCACTGACATCAGCCGGAAAGCGTTCGAATCGGAACGCTTCTTGCTGTGTTACCGAAGCATGAACGTTTCGGAGGTAATGCGTTTTGAAACGAAACACTTTACGACCATTTCCAGCTGTCACGCTTGTCATGGGAGAGAACGGCGGAACCCGCCGCGTCAATTCGGTACATCAGGTTGCAGAGCTGCTGCTGGAACATTGGCCGGTGGCAAATGGGGAAGACTATGTCGCAGCGGTACGGATCTGCCTCGAAGCGATGCTTGGCGCCGTCCCTGCCGAAGCCGTGAGAGAGGCCTTGATCAAGGCTGCCCGAGAAGCAGGCATATCCGTAATGCAATGAAATTCCCCTCCCTTCCCGCCACAGGCGGGATCTCTCTGACATTATTCACTTTTTATGAACGAGTGCCGGCGATCTTGCCAACAGAGGCAGGCGATTCGCTCCTGCCGATGACGGAGAGAATATGTCGCTTCTACCATTCCCTGCCGACAGGCGTACCAGTGATGTCAGGCGGTGTGCCACAGCCCTTCAGCAGCTACATGGCGAGGCAGCAAACCGCTTCTGGCGCTCGGAAATGGCACTCTTTGCCAACGCCTTGCGCGAACAGGGAGTGGAAGACGGCGAAATCTCGCGGCAAGCCGGCCTCTTCATGCATGCGGTCCAGATGGAACTGCAGCTTGCCTATGCCGAAGAGGAACTGAACGCCTCGGCCTAACGGCGTTAGAACCCTCCGGTTCTCCTTGAATCGCGAGAACGCTCCATCCCTTTTTTTTTGCAGTTCCGGACGGAAAGCCGCTACGCAGTTTTCTTAGGATTGTTTATTTCGGCAATCTACAAAATGCGATGGATTTATCGCCGCTGGTCGGTGACTTGATCTGCACGGTCCATTCTCCTCCGGGAAAATGGAGCCCCTTCGACGAAGCCACGCCCGTGATCTGCGCGCAGGCCTTTCTGGCATCGGCACTCGGCAGATCTATGGTCGCCATGACGGCGTACCTTCGGCTGGAAACCTGGCACGGCGCGGTAAACAAGCCGGTATTGTCGATCATCTTGCAGACCCGGAACGCATTGCCCACGGCATCGTCTGCAGCCATCGCGGAATTGGCGATCACCAGCATGGTGGCCGCTGCCAAAAACAATCTCATTGAGAACCCCGATCCCCTATGGCAGCACGGTGCCAGAGCAGATTTCGTCTTGCAAGATATGTCGCGTGGATTTTCATGGCCATTTGAAAATACAACGCAATTGTCGGCGACTTGTTCGCCGGTGGCCACCTTCATCCGACTCTGCTGAGATATTCCGCTTGCGATCAAGCCGGAGAGATAGTTTTTCGAAGATATGGCAGTGCCGATGCTCCGGCCTGGGCCTGCCTCCGTCCAGCCGACATCTTGCGATACCCGCCACTCCCCTTCGCTGCCTCTGACAGACGGAAAGCGTTCAATTCGCCACTTCCCGTTAATATCTTCGATATTAGAACATGCCATATTAGTAAAAATAGGAACGTAGGAGTCAGCGCGATGACGGCATTCTCACCTGAAGGCCGGGTAACCACCCGAAAGCGAACGCTTCTCGGCGCGAAAATCATATTTAATGACGGCCACTCGGTCTTCGATTGCCTCATCCGAAATCTGTCCGATACCGGCGCCATGATCCAAATCGAAAACCCACTCGCCGCACCCAACGCCTTCAAACTGCAACTTTCGGATGAGAGACTGTTGGCCTGCGCGGTGCGCTGGCGAAAAATCAACAGCATGGGCGTCGAATTTATATGAGGCCGTCCCTCGCCGGCTAATGCCTAGGGCCGCCTTGCAACACATGGTACCGGAAGAGCTATCAGCCAAATCTGATCGATATGGAGTTGCCAACAATATCCCGGATCGCAGTTGCCGCCCTGCCGATCAGGTTCGCCCGGAACAAATAAGCCGCACCATGCATTCCCAAACATATGGCGCTCTGCCGAATGGGTTTGTGAAGGAGACGGCTATGAATCAAGACACTATCGATCGGCTCGATACCATCAGCCAGCAGCTTCATGATCGAGCTCTTGCTCTGGCCCAGTCGCAATCCCAGGAAGGCCAGGACCATGCTCTCATGATGTCGGCACTAGCAACCTTGGCAGCGGCAGTACGAACCTTAGATGATGACGTCGCTCGTCTCGATGGCCCCAAAGGAATCGGCGCGGCCGGTTCTTGAATTCGGCCCTTGCAAATGTAGAAGGGGTTTAGCTTCCGTGCCCCTAGCAAACGAGCACTCTTTTAGGCAACCGTGCAGAATTGTTGGAGGGACGTATGGTAGCGGAGGAGGGATTTGAACCCCCGACACAAGGATTATGATTCCTCTGCTCTGACCTACTGAGCTACTCCGCCACGCCGTGTTTGCTGTTTAGCAGCAAACACAAAGGTCAAACGAACCGCCCGCTCGAAAAGCGCTGGCTCGTCGGTTGAGCGGCTTATAAGGTGCGGCTCGGCTTGGTGTCAAGCGGATGATTTGGAAAAATCAGTGGTTTCTACAAACCGACCTTATCTATCTTTCAAGCCGCAACCGGGCTTGCCAGCAGTGCCTTCAAGGAAGCTTCCGCCATCGGCTCACGCTCCGAGCGTTCGATGAAGCCGCCGCCGTAGACGCGCGCGTCGTCGCCGGGTGCTGAATAGAGCGCGCAAGCCTGGCCGGGAGCCACGCCGGCTTCGCCGACTGTGAGGTCGACATAGATGCCGCTGGCATCGGCATGCAGCACAGCCGGGGACGGTGCGCGGGTGGACCGCACCTTGGCGAAACAGGCAAAGCCCTCGCCGGAAGCGGCTTGCTCCAGCGGCTCATCGCCGAGCCAGTTGACATCGCGCAGATAGACGCGATGCGTTTCCAGCGCTTCCTTGGGGCCGACGATGACGCGGCGCGAGCGGGCGTCGAGATAGACGACGTAGAGCGGCTCGCCTGTGGCAACACCGATGCCGCGGCGTTGGCCGATCGTGTAATGCAGGATGCCCTCATGCTGGCCAAGCACGCGGCCGTCGAGGTGGACGATCTCGCCGGCAAGCGCCGCATTCGGCTTCAGCTTGGCGATGACATCGGAATATTTGCCCTGCGGCACGAAACAGATGTCTTGGCTGTCGGCCTTCTTGGCAACGACGAGGCCCATCTCTTCGGCGAGCGCGCGCGTCTCAGCCTTGGGCATGCCGCCGAGCGGAAAGCGTAGATAGTCAATCTGCTCCTGCGTGGTCGCAAAGAGGAAATAGCTCTGGTCGCGATCGGCATCGGCCGGGCGATAGAGCGCACGACGATGCGGATGTTCAGCGGAGGGATTCGGGCGCGAGCGAATGTAATGGCCGGTCGCCAGCGCATCGGCGCCGAGTTCCTTGGCAGTCAGCAGAAGATCGGCGAACTTGACCGTTTGGTTGCAGGCCACGCAGGGGATCGGCGTTTCGCCGGCGACATAACTCTCGGCGAAGGGATTGATGACAGTCTCGCGGAAGCGCTTTTCGTAGTCGAGCACGTAATGCGGGATGCCGAGCGTCTCGCAGACGCGGCGCGCATCGTCGATATCCTGACCGGCGCAACAGGAGCCGGCGCGATGCACCGCGGCGCCATGATCATAGAGTTGCAGCGTGATCCCGAGCACATCATAGCCCTGCCGCTTCAAAATGCCGGCAACGACGGAACTGTCGACACCGCCCGACATGGCGACGACGACGCGGGTATCTTCCGGCCTCTTGTCAAAATCCAGTGTATTCACGGTCGTTGCCGCCAGTCTTGAACGATCTTCGATGCTGCCGAGCGGGAGACGTTTCTTCGAAACGTCGTCACGCTCTCACGATTTCATTTCGCATGATCTGATCCAAAAACCGCTGCACACTTTTCGGAATCATGCTTCCTGCCGCCGGATGCCATGCAAAAGCGGCGAATTTTCATGCGGGCAATGGGCCGCGCTCTTCGCAGCCCGCCTAATTCTGGAGGGATATAGAAAGGATCGCTATCCGGCGCAAGGGGGCGGCAAAAGTGCGGATCAGCCCTTCGCCCTCAAATGCCGGATCAGATTGCGGCTGCGCCTCAATACCGTAACCGCCGATCCGACGGCAACGACCCAAAGCGCGATGGTCAAAACCCAGCTGCCGCCGCTCCATAACGCCTCGATAATCGAAAGCAAAGCCCCCGCCGTCGCAACCGCCATGCGATGCTGCTTGGCCATCGGGCCACTGAAATCGCTCGGATTGCCCGTAGCACGTCCGAGTTCGCGAACATAGGCCGTCAGCACAGCAAGGGCGGCAGCAGCCCAGCCAAGTCCCGGTGCTGCCATGCCATAGCCGATGCCGGCAAAGATGAGGATATCGGCGATGCGGTCCGGAAACTCGTTCCAGAACGGCCCATCGGCCTCACCCTTCCCGCCCTCGACCGCCACCATGCCATCAAGCAGATTGCAGAGCAGGCGCAACTGGCAGAACAAGGCGGCAAGGATCAGCAAGAACACCCGCATTCCGATACCGCTGGCAACGCCAGAGAGCCAAAACGAAGCCCCGGCCAGTGCTGCCATGACCATGCTTGCCTGCGATATCTGGTTCGGCGTCACTGAAAGCGCAGTCATGCGCCGCGCCAGTGCCTGTGCCCACCGCGTGTTGCGGCTCGCCAGCGGCCGCCTGTCGCCTGTTCCCTCGCCGGTCATACGCCCTCACCCCTCATGATTTCGCAGCCTTCCGCCCGATATCGAATAATTGTAGATCGCCGCATAGCTGGAAGAGACCAGCAGCGGCACGGCGATGGTCTTCAGGATCTCCGGTGTGCCGCTCAGCGCGTGGATGGCGACCAGGATCGTTGCCGAACCGAAGCAGGCGATCAGCGGCGGCGCCCAAAGCCGCGTAGAGCCGGCGAACCGCCGCGATAAAGCTTCGACCACGGATTTCAGGAACAGCGTCAGGCAGCCCGAAAGCACGCCCTGCACGCAGCCCGCGATTAGCGGCCGCGGCATCGGGTGCATGCGGTTGGCGAAGAAAGCCCAGCCGCCCATGGCGAGGAAGGCGAAAAGCACATGCACGATGCTGCTGCCGGCAAGCGCTTTCAGCTTTCCTGTCATGACAGCGACCACCAGTAGCGCACGAGATGGAAGAAGATCGGCGCGGAAAAGACGACCGAGTCCAGACGGTCGATCAACCCACCATGGCCCTCGATGAGATGGCCCCAATCCTTGACGCCGCGATCCCGCTTGATCGCCGACATCACGAGCCCGCCGAAGAAGCCCATGATGGTGATGACGAAGGCGAGAAGCCCGGCCTGCAGCGGCGTGAACGGCGTCACCCACCAGAGCGCTGCCCCGATCAGAGAAGCGCTGATGACGCCACCGACGAAGCCCTCCAGCGTTTTCGATGGCGACAGCCGCGGCGCGATCTTCGTTTTCCCGAACAACTTGCCCCAGACATATTGCAGGACGTCGCTGAGCTGCACGACGATCACCAGAAAAGCGATCAGCAGCACGTTGCGGCCTTCATAGCCCGGAATGTGCAGCGTCAGCAGTGCCGGCACATGCGAGGCGCAAAAGACGCAGATCATCAGCGCCCATTGCACCTCGGCGATACGCACCAGAAACCGCTCGGTATCGCCGCGCAGCACCGCGATGATCGGCATGAAAAGGAAGGCGTAGACGGGGATGAAAATCGAATAGATGCCGTATTGCTCGGCCCAGAGCAGATAATATTGCACCGGCAAGGCCACGAAGAAGGCGGCGGCCAGCGCCCAGTGGTCCGCCCGCTTCGTGTTGATCAGTGTCATGAATTCGCGCAGCGCCGCAAAGGAGCAGAAGGCGAAGAGCAGGATGACGCCGGCGCGCCCTGCAATGAAGGCGATGCCGATCAGCACCACCATCACCCACCAGGCCTTGATGCGCGCATTCAGATTTTCGATCGCGGCATTCGATCCGTCCGGCGAAAGGCGCTGTTCCAGCACGTAGCCGATGACCGAGGCGACGATCAGGACGCCGAAAATGCCAAGAACGAGGTGGATCAGATCGGCACTTGCCGCGCCCATGCTCAGTCTCCCGCCCGCTTGGGCGCCAGCGCCAGCAGCGCGGCTTCGGTTCGCGCCAGAAACTCCGCCTTCTCTTCGGTCTCCCCGATATGCAGCGCCTCGCCGAAGGTGACCGTGCAGATCAGCGGAATGGGTACGAACTCGCCCTTGGGCATGACGCGATTGAGGTTGTCGATCCAGACGGGCACGAGATCGATATCAGGGCGAGCCTGCGCAAGATGGAAAAGCCCGCTCTTGAAAGGCTGCAGCGGCTGCTCGGTGAGATTACGGGTGCCCTCTGGAAACAGGATCAGCGAGGAGCCGGCATCGAGCACCTGCGTCATCTGCGTGACCGGATCTTCCTTGCGTGCCTCGCGATCCCGCTCGATCAGCACGGCGTTGAAAACATCTCTACCGACGAAGCTGTTCAGCGGCGATTTCAGCCAATAATCCGCGCCCGCCACCGGGCGCACGCGTCGGCGCAATCGTGGCGGCAGGACAGTCCAGATCAGGATGAAATCGCCATGGCTGGAATGATTGGCGAAATAGACGCATCGGCGGGTTTGTATGCCGCTGTCCGGCCAGATCGCCCGAACGGCGGTAATGGCCCGTGCAAAGAGCACGATCGCCACCGAGACCGGCTTTGCCAGCCACTCGATCGGCGTGCCCATTCCTTCCCCGAAAATGTTCTTCCGTAAAGCCTCCATGACATAGAGATAGGCGCCTTTCGCGGCTCCCGATAGTCTGCGGGCCGAGCTTATCCACAACCCTCACAACCATGAAGAAAGCCCGGCGCAACTCACCTCGCGCCGGGCTTTCGGATTGGCTCTTGGGAGCGAACTCTGTGGCTGCCGCCCTTCTTCAGGGCGGACAGGCTCAGTCGACGTTGAACACCAGCGGCTTTGCCTGACGGATCGCCTGATGCGCCGTCAGCTTGCCGAGCACCTCATCACTGATCGGACCGTCGACATAGAGAAGCGCGATGGCATCGCCGCCCTGCTTGTCACGGCCGAGCTGGAAATTGGCGATATTGACGCCGGCAGAGCCGAGCGTCGTGCCGATGAAGCCGATCATGCCGGGGACGTCGGTATTGGCGATATAGACCATATGGTTGCCGACATCCGCATCGAGATTAATGCCCTTGATCTGGATGAAGCGCGGCTTGCCATCCGAAAAGACGGTGCCGGCGACGGAGCGCGTCATGCTGTCAGTCGTGACGGTCAGCTTGATATAGCCGTCATAGACACCGGTCTTGTCGCGCTTGACCTCGGCGAGCACGATGCCCTTTTCCTTGATCATGATCGGCGCCGAAACCATGTTGACGTCGGCAACCTGATTGCGGATCAGGCCAGCGAGCAATGCGCTCGTCAGGGCCTTGGTGTTCATGTTGGCGGTGACGCCGTCATAGAGGATCTCGATTTCCTTGATCGGATCGTCCGTGACCTGGCCGACGAAGGCGCCGAGAACATCGGCAAGCTTGATGAACGGCTTGAGGATCGGCGCTTCTTCAGCCGTGATCGAGGGCATGTTGATGGCGTTGGAGACAGCGCCCTTAACGAGGTAGTCGGCCATCTGCTCCGCGACCTGAAGAGCGACGTTTTCCTGCGCTTCCGTCGTGGAGGCACCGAGATGCGGCGTGCAGACGACGTTCGGCAGACCAAAGAGCGGGCTTTCCTTGGCTGGCTCGACTTCGAAGACGTCGAAGGCGGCGCCGGCGACATGGCCTGACTTGATGGCAGCAGCAAGGGCCGCCTCATCGACCAGACCACCACGGGCGCAGTTGATGATACGCACGCCCTGCTTCATCTTGGCGATCGCAGAGGCGTCGATGATGTTGCGGGTTTTGTCGGTCAGCGGCACATGCAGCGTGATGAAGTCGGCGCCGGCGAAGAGCTTGTCGAGCTCGACCTTGGTGACGCCCATTTCCTCGGCGCGCTCCTTGGACAGGAACGGGTCATAGGCAAGAACATGCATTTTCAAGCCGAGGGCGCGGGCAATGACGATGGAGCCGATATTGCCAGCGCCGATGATGCCGAGCGTCTTGCCGGTGATTTCGACACCCATGAACTTGGACTTTTCCCACTTGCCGGCCTGCGTCGAGGCATCGGCCGCCGGAAGCTGACGGGCAACGGCAAACATCAGCGCGATAGCGTGTTCGGCGGTCGTGATCGAATTGCCGAACGGCGTGTTCATGACGATGATACCGCGCCGCGAGGCGGCCGGAATATCGACATTGTCGACGCCGATGCCGGCGCGGCCGACGACCTTGAGATTCTTGGCCGCTTCGATGATCTTCTCCGTCACCTTGGTGGCGGAACGGATGGCAAGACCATCGTAATTGCCGATGTTTTCGAACAGCCTGTCCTTGTCCTTGCCAAGCTGCGGCTGGAAATCGACTTCGACGCCGCGGTCACGGAAGATCTGGACGGCGGTTTCCGACAGTTCGTCGGATACGAGAACGCGAGGTGCCATGGAGGCCTCCTGAAAAGGGTCAGCTAAGACGCGCAATCCGGGAAAGATACGAAAACGGCTTTCCGTGTGGAATTGCATGAAAACAACGAGAATTTCGGGATGCTGGGCTCCGCCTGTCGTGGCGGAGCCGTAAACGCCTCAAACCTCAGGCAGCAGCCTGGGAGAGCGTCGCCTTCTGCGTTTCGAAAGCCCAGGCGAGCCAGGGCATCAGCTTCTGCATGTCGGAAGCTTCGATCGTCGCGCCAGCCCAGATACGCAGGCCCGATGGTGCGTCGCGGTAATGGCCGACGTCATAGGCCACACCTTCCTTTTCGAGAAGCGCAACCAGGCCCTTGGCGAAATTCGCCTGGCCATCGGCATCGAGAGCGACGACATCCTTGTCGACGATCTTCAGGCAGACGGAGGTGTTGGACGCGGTCTCTGCCTTGACGGCGAGATTGGCGATCCAGTCGTTGGCGGCGACGAAGTCATGGATGACCTTGGCATTGGCATCGGCACGGCCGATCAGCGCCTTCAGGCCACCGAGATCCTTCGCCCAGAGGAGAGCGTCGATATAGTCTTCGACGCAGAGCATCGAAGGCGTGTTGATCGTCTCGCCGGTGAAGATGCCTTCGATCAGCTTACCGCCGCTAGTCATGCGGAAGATCTTCGGCAGCGGCCAGGCGGGCACATAGGTTGTCAGGCGTTCGACGGCGCGCGGCGACAGGATGATGACGCCATGTGCGCCCTCGCCGCCCAGAACCTTCTGCCAGGAGAAGGTGACGACATCGAGCTTGGCAAAATCGAGGTTCTGAGCGAATGCGGCCGAGGTGGCATCGCAGATCGTCAGGCCCTTGCGGTCGGCCGGGATGAAATCGCCGTTCGGAACGCGAACACCCGAGGTGGTGCCGTTCCAGGTGAAGACCACGTCGCGGTCGAAATCGACAGCGGAAAGATCGGGCAGCTCGCCGTAGCCGGCTTCGAGCTTGCGGACGTCCTTGAGCTTCAGCTGCTTGACGACGTCGGTGATCCAGCCGGCACCAAAGCTTTCCCAGGCGAGCATGTCGACACCGCGTTCGCCGAGCAGCGACCAGAGCGCCATTTCGACGGCGCCGGTGTCGGAAGCCGGAACGATACCGATTCGGTAATCCGCTGGCACTTCCAGAATTTCGCGAGTGAGATCAATGGCCTGCTTCAGCTTGGCCTTACCGACCTTCGCGCGGTGCGAACGGCCTAGAGCCGCGTCAGAAAGGGCGTTAAGCGTCCAACCGGGACGCTTCGAGCATGGACCAGAAGAGAAATGGGTATTATTCGGACGGACGTCCGGCTTGGCGAGCTTAGTCATGATGCTATCCTCTCAGATAGAAAGCTCCTCGTTGGGGAGGAGTGTCCCGCCGCCGGATATATTGGAAGCCGCCCGCAAGCGCAATAGCAAAAATTGCGGATGGCGCTCCCTCACGAAGTCGTGCAGAAAGTGTGATGACGTGCAAGTTACGCGCAATGGAAATAAGCCAAATTTGGCTCCATAAAAGCTGGATTCCGTGCAGACGCGCAATCATATAAGACAGTGCGCGCGCCAATTATGCGCCGATAGAAATAACAAGTGTGCCCGATGTCGCTAACTGCACTCGCCGAAAACCCTTTGATGCCCATACAGGCCATGCCGGTCTATTTGATCAATATCGATCGCGCGGCAGAGCGGCTGGCGGAGATCCAGCGGCAAAGCGATGAATTCGGCTTCCGATTCGAACGCATCGATGGCGTCGATGGCGCGCTCGTCCCGCGCGACGAATGGATCGATGTCGACCATGTTCGTTTCCAGCGCCGACATGGCCGGACCATTCTGCCCGGCGAATATGGCTGCTACCGCAGCCACTTGATGGCGCTGCGCCAGTTTCTGGCAAATGACGGCGAAATGGCGATCATCATCGAAGACGATGTCGCCTTGGATGCCGAGTTTCTGGCACGTGCCGCGGCAGCCAGGGAAGCCGCGCCGGCCGCCGATCTCATCAAGCTTGTCAATCACCGTTGGAACGGCTTTCGCGCCATGGCGCGCAGCCTCAAGGGAGATATCGTCGGGCGTTGCCTGTTCGGCCCACAGGGTTCCACCGCCTGCTATCTCGTCACGCGCCGCGGCGCCGAGAAGATCGTGAAATCGCTGTCGGTGATGTCGCTGCCCTGGGATGTGGCCGTCGAGCGCGGCTGGGACATGCATATATCCATCGTCAGCACGCGCGCGAATATTGCCGGTTTCAGCCGGCTGCAGAGAACGACCATGATCGGCTGGCGCCGCGATTATCGTGCGGCCAAATCTTCTGCCCTGCGGCGTTTTCCAGCACACATTTTTCGAACCTTGGATTTCTTTCGGCGCATCGCCTATGTGCTGACGACGCCATAGACGACGAGCCTACCATGTGGTGATCCGCAGGCCGACGCGAATTTCGTGGCGCGACAATGCCCCGTCGCGGCCTGCGGTGGCGCTGGCCGCAGAATCGCCAAACATGTCGCCGCCGGCGATATGGGAGAAGCGATAGCCGAGATCGACCTTGACGTTCGGAGCGACCTCATAGGCAACACCCGCCATCAGGGCATAAGTCAGGCGCCAGTCGCTGTCGCCGGGGTAGCGCGCACTGATCGAAGCAGCACCGCCACAGCTGGACGTGCCATCGACACAGGAACCGGTGGCATTGACGCTGCTCCAGGAGACCCGAGTCGCCCCGAGCCCTGCACCGACATAAGGCGTGAAGCCAGCCAGCGTGCCGAGATCAACGTAGCCGTTGACCATCAGGCTGCCGGCCCTGAAGGAGGAACGGGCCTTCGTGGAGCATCCCGCGCCGCCGACCCCGCCGGAACAAGGCGAATCGCTTGAAATGCGGCCATTGAAGTCGCCGGTGAAGAAATCGCCCGTCACATCCGCGCGGAAGAGATCGTTGAACTGATAGCCTACCCCGAGGCCACCGGAAAAATCGCCGCCGAAGCGGGTCGAATCAAAACTATTCGAACTGTAGTCGCCGCGGGCCGGATCATAGGCTCGAAACCTCGTGTCGGTGCGGCTGGCGTTGACCGCATAACCAACATCGCCACGAACATACCAACCCTTGGCATCCTGGACGCTGACTTCGGACATTTTGATCTCCGGCGGCGTCGCATCTGCCGCAAAGGCAATGCCTGCCGATGCGCTCGCCATCGCCGCGGCCAGCGCCAAAGCCTCAAAACGGATCATTACCCCTCGCCTTCCATCCTCGGGCCGACGCTCACGCGTCGAATCGGCTGGCCTGTGCTTCCTCGTGATTTCCTTAAAAGAGGATCCCATGCGGAAAAGCGGCCATTCTCATTTCATTAACCATAGGGAATTCATGGTTAATGAAGCTTTAAAGCAGCAGGGAATTACTTAACGGAAGGGGAAAAAGAAAAAGCCGCCCGGAAGAAACCAGGCGGCTTTGCAATAACGCGGAATGGATATTGCTTACTTGTAGACCGACGGCTGGACCGGGATATCGGCCGGCGGCATATAGCTTGCGGTCTGGCAGCCGCCGAAGGTATAGCGGGCACCGATGCGGGCTTCGTGCAGGTTCAGACCCTTGTCGTAGCCAGGGCCGCCATTCTCGTTGTAACCAAACATGTCGCCGCCCTGAACGTGACGGTAGCGATAGCCGACGTCGGCCTTGAGATTGCAGCTCAGGTCGATGGACGTACCGGCCATCAGCGCATAGGTGAAGCGCCAGCTGCCGCGGCCGTTATGCGTGACCGACCCGTCGCAGGAATCCGGGTTGGCGTCCGAGCAGGACGTGTTCTTCAGATTGCTCCACTTGACATAGGTGCCGCCGAGACCGCCACCGACGTAGGGGGTGAAGATGCCGTAAGTGCCGAGATCGACATAAGCGTTGGCAAGCAAGCTATAGGCCGTCAGCGAAGCGAGATCGCGAGAGGTCGCCGCGGTCGGAGTAAAGCCCGGGCCGCAGGCACCGCAATCGCCCTTCGTGGAGCCCTTGAAGTCGGACTTGAAGAGATAGTCGAGCGTCAAGTCCGTGCGCAGGTAATTGTTGATCTGGTAACCGACACCGCCGCCGAGCGTGACATTGCCGTCCAGCTTCGCGCGATCGAAATCGACCAGGCTGGAATTGGAGCCTTGGAAGTAGTTCGCGCCGCGCAGGTTCGTGAAGGCATAACCGACATCGCCGCGCAGATACCAGCCGCTGGATTGGGCGACGGTCACTTCCGGCGCCGGTTGAACCGGTTCCGGTGTATAGAGATCAGCAGAAAAGGCCGACGTGCCAACAAGCAAAGTGGCAAGCGCTCCTATCAGGGTTTTCATCATGACTTTTGGCTCCAAATTTCTTGCCCTTGGCACAGCAAATGCTTGCCAATTGAAAAGACATGACAGGGATAATGATGAAAAGGAGTTAAAACCTGATTAACTACGAATATTTACCCTGTTTATTCAGAATTATACTTTATTTTATATATTAGAGAACGTTGATTTTCAAATAAAGAGAATGGGATACGACTACCCACTTCCTTTATTTCCTCACAGGAGCGCTGTGCCTGGGCACAAACCGAGGCCCGACCCTCTAAACCAATTGGCAAGAAACAAACCATTACAGTGCTTCGGCCGGGAGATAACTCAGGAGGAAGTCGCTGACTTACTGTCGAACAATATGGGCCAGCCTGGGCTTTGCTCTTTTTTTCCTGAGCTCCGTCACACTGGCAGGCGCGATGCCGGTCAAGCCGGCAGCAGCCATGGCCACTGCCACTGCTTGGAACAAGGGGCGCGAGACGGGCTTGCCGATCCCGCGCTACGTTTCGCTCCGAGCCCATAAGGCACGCATGCGCGTCGGGCCCTCGACGATCTATGCCACGAAATGGATCTATATGAAGCCGGGTCTTCCCTTGGAAATCATCGACGAATACGGCCATTGGCGACAGGTCCGCGATGATACCGGAGTGACCGGCTGGATGCACAGCGCCCTGCTCTCCGGAACACGGACGGCCATAATCGCCCCGTGGCTGACGAAGAATGCCATGCTGCGCGCCGATCCCAATCCCGCCGCCAGCGCAATCGCGGAGCTGCAGCCGCGCGTACTGGTCTCGCTGCAATCCTGCACCGGAACATGGTGCCGTGTTTCGCTCCGGGATCACTCCGCCAGAGGCTATGTCAGGCAGGACAAGCTTTGGGGCGCCTATCCCGGAGAAATGTTCCAGTAGGCTACCATCATGCCGAAACTGAAAATACTATGGCGGCCTCGACAAGGCGGCCATAGTATTATTCTGGAATTACTTCTTTCGTTTGCTCAGGCCGCCGAACGCACACTCGATATCACGTCGATCAGTCCGCCGACGATGCGCTCGATCTGGCCGCGATCGTCGCCTTCCGCCATGACGCGGATCAAGGGCTCGGTGCCGGACGGGCGGATCACCAGCCGGCCATTGCGGGACAGCTCGCTTTCCGCATCGGCGATCGCCTGGCGCACGTGAATATCCTCCAGCGGCTTACCGCCGGAAATACGGACATTGCGCAGCAATTGCGGCACCGGCTCGAAACGGCGACAGACTTCGCTGACCGGCTTGCCCGTGCGCTTCACCGCAGCAAGGATCTGCAGTGCAGCCACAAGACCGTCGCCTGTCGTGCCATAGTCGGACAAGACGATGTGGCCGGACTGCTCGCCACCGACATTGTAATTGTGCTGGCGCATATGCTCGACGACATAGCGGTCACCGACGGCCGTGCGGGCAAGCGACATGCCACGATCGTCCAGGAAGCGCTCGAGGCCGAGATTGGACATCACGGTTGCGACGATACCATTGCCGCGCAGCGTTTGGCTCTCGGCCCAGCTTTCGGCAATGACCGCCATCAGCTGGTCGCCATCGATGATCGTGCCGGTCTCATCGACGATGATGACACGGTCGGCATCCCCATCCAGCGCGATACCGATATCGGCGCGCACTTCGTCCACCTTCTTCTGCAGGGCGACGGGGCTGGTGGAACCGCAATTCAAGTTGATGTTCATGCCGTTCGGCTCGTTGCCGATGGTCACGACCTCGGCGCCGAGTTCCCAAAGGGCTGCCGGAGCGACCTTGTAGGCGGCGCCATTGGCGCAGTCGATGGCGATACGCAGCCCCTGCAGCGTCACATCGCGCGGCAGCGTGCGCTTGGCATGTTCTATATAGCGGTCATGCACACCGTCGATACGCTTGGCGCGGCCGATATTCTCCGACTTGGCAAGATGCTCCGACATGTCCTTGTCGAGCATGTCCTCGATTCTCATTTCCAGATCGTCGGAGAGCTTGTAGCCATCCGGGCCGAAAAGCTTGATGCCGTTATCCTCATAGGGATTGTGCGAGGCAGAGATCATCACGCCGATATCGGCGCGCAGCGAGCGCGTCAGCATGGCGACAGCCGGCGTCGGAATAGGGCCGAGAACGAAGGCATCGACACCGGCCGCGGTAAATCCCGCCACCATGGCATTTTCCAGCATATAGCCGGAAAGGCGCGTGTCCTTGCCGATAACGACGCGATGACGATGGGTGCCTCGATGGAAAATCGTGCCGGCAGCGATACCTACGCGCATGGCAAGATCCGGCGTCATCGGATAGATATTGGATTGACCGCGAATTCCGTCAGTTCCGAAATAACGACGTTTCATATGCACTCCTGTCGTTGCCGCATCCTCACCGGGACTGCAGCGGCATCGATATCGCCGCTCCAATGCAAGCGACACTGCGAACATCGATGCTTGTGGCTCATGCCACAGATTGTAAAAATCGGCACTTAAATTACCGAGAACGCCTATTACAACGCGTTACCATTAATAAGCACTAAAAAACTGCACCAGGTCGAGACCGACAATAGTCCAATTCACAGCCTACTGCGTCCGCATTACTTTGCCCCACCCGCTGGTTGCCACAGGCGCCGATCAACATCAGAAGCGTTACCTCCTTCTGTCATTTCCTAAACAAAAGGCCAGTCACCTGAAACAGGTGGCTGGCCTCTCAACCGAGATTTGAACGCCTCGCGCCCTTAGCGCGGCTGCGGCTCGAAACCGCCTTCGGGTTCATCGCCCTTGGCGCCGAGTGAACCGTCCTTCTTGGCGCCGGTCTTCGGCACGGCCGAACCACGGCTCGGCGGCGTATCGTCACCAAGGTCGCGTGCTGGCTTCTCGCCACGGATCAGCGCCTTGATTTCCTCGCCGGTCAACGTCTCGTATTCGAGCAGGCCTTCCGCCAGCGCAACGAACTCGTCGTGCTTGGAGGTAAGGATGTCCTTGGCCTGACGATAGGCTTCGTCGATCAGACGGCGAACCTCATTATCGATCTTCTGAGCTGTCGCCTCGGAGACATTCTTCGATTGCGATACCGAGTGGCCCAGGAAAACCTCCTGTTGGTTCTCACCATAGGCGACCTGGCCGAGTTCGTCAGAGAAGCCCCATTGCGTGACCATCGCACGGGCAAGCTTGGTGGCCTGCTCGATATCGGAGGATGCGCCTGACGTGATGTTCTCCTTGCCGAAGGTCAGTTCCTCGGCAACACGGCCGCCCATCATGATGCAGAGGCGCGAGACCATCCACTTGTAGCTCATCGAGTAACGGTCGCCCTCGGGGAGCTGCATGACCATGCCGAGAGCACGGCCGCGCGGAATGATGGTCGCCTTGTGCAGCGGATCGGCAACGGCGACGTTGAGCGCCGTAATGGCGTGACCGGCTTCGTGATATGCGGTGAGCTTCTTTTCCGCTTCGGTCATGGCCGAAGAGCGGCGCTCGGCGCCCATCATGATCTTGTCCTTGGCGTCCTCGAATTCCTGCATCGTCACCAGTCGCTTGTTGCGGCGGGCGGCCATGAGGGCGGCTTCGTTGACGAGGTTCATGAGGTCGGCACCGGAGAAACCGGGCGTACCGCGTGCAAGCGTCTTCAGATCGACATTGGGAGCCAGCGGCACGTTGCGGGCGTGAACCTTGAGGATGCGTTCGCGGCCGACGATATCCGGGTTCGGCACCACGACCTGACGGTCGAAACGGCCCGGACGCAGCAGAGCGGGGTCGAGAACATCGGGACGGTTGGTCGCCGCGATCAGGATGATGCCTTCATTGGCCTCGAAGCCGTCCATCTCGACCAGCAGCTGGTTGAGCGTCTGTTCGCGCTCATCGTTACCGCCGCCAAGACCGGCACCACGATGGCGGCCGACGGCGTCGATTTCGTCGATGAAGATAATGCAAGGTGCATTCTTCTTCGCCTGCTCGAACATGTCACGGACACGGCTTGCACCGACACCGACGAACATTTCGACGAAGTCGGAACCGGAAATGGTGAAGAACGGCACATTGGCTTCGCCGGCGATGGCGCGCGCGAGCAGCGTCTTACCGGTACCGGGAGGTCCGACGAGCAGAACGCCACGCGGGATACGGCCACCAAGACGCTGGAACTTCTGCGGATCACGCAGGAATTCGACGATTTCTTCCAAGTCCTGCTTGGCTTCGTCGACACCGGCGACGTCGTCGAAGGTAACGCGGCCATGCGCTTCCGTCAGAAGCTTGGCCTTCGACTTGCCGAAGCCCATGGCGCCGCGCGAGCCGCCCTGCATTTGACGCATGAAGAACAGCCAGACGCCGAGGATCAGGAGCATCGGCAGAAGCGTGCCGAGATAGCTCAGGAAGCTCGAGGAGCCATCCGATTCCGGACGGCCGACGATGTTGACGTTCTTGCTTTGCAGGCGTTCAAGCAGGCTGTCATCTACGACCGGTGCATAGGTCTGGAAGGGCGTGCCGTTTTCGACATAGCTGCCGACGACGCGGTTGCCCGTGACAGTCACGTCACGAACGCGGCCGGAATCAACTTCCCGAAGGAACTGCGAATACGGTATTTCCCTGGAGCCTGTTTGTGCCGGCGCGTTCTGAAACATGCTGAACAGGGCAATCAACAGTAGAGCTATGATTGCCCACAGAGCGAAATTACGAAAATTAGGGTTCATCGAACTCCCCAGCACTGAAACTTCCGCCGCTTAAGCGACGGCATTACTTGATCCCTAACATAGGGTTGCGCCAAGCCCTTGCCAAGGCAAACCGCATCGCCGCATGTTTTTTCCGTCTATAGGACCGAAAGCGGCAGCCGCATATAGGCTTCGCGGCCAAAAGCCGCGGAAAGGCGATTGGCGAATGTGAGGTCGAATCGTGTCAAAAAGCGGTCGAAGGGCGCAAGATATGGCACGACGGTCACCGCTGCCGCCTTTGCCTCCCCTTCCGTCACCGCGAGCGGCATCGCCGCCCGAGCGCGCAGCACCACGCCTTTCGGCATAGTCGCCGGAAAAATCGTCATATTTTCCGTGCCTGCAGCGATGACGCGAACCGGGGCCTTGCCCGAATTGCTGACCTCGAAACGACCGTCCCAAATGCCTTTCGCACCCGGCAACAGCGACAGCGGCGCGATATTGCGGCTTTCCCGCATAAGATAGAGTCCGTCGCGCCTGAGATCGAAGACCACGCCGCCGGCCGTGCGTCGACCGGGGCTGGCACCGTTCACAAATTCGAGAACGCGCTCCATTTGCATACGTCCGGGCGCAAACGCCCTACCGCCGAAGATGGCAGCAAGATGAGGTAGCGCATAGGCGACAGCAGCCCGATCCGCCGAAAGTCCGGCTCGGTCGATGACACAAAACGCCTGTGCATGAATTCTGACCCAATCATCCAGCCATGCAGCCGCCCTCCCGGAAAGAGCGGCGCGATCGGCGCCGCCATCCACACGGCCGCCCGACATCGGCTCTGCTTGTAGATCTCTGCGCGTACGCACACGCTCGTATCTTGTATCCTCATTGCTCGGATCGTCGAACCAGGATAAGCCATGCGCCTTGAGAAAAGCCCTGATATCTGCCCGCCGACACGCGAGAAGCGGCCTTACGATCCAGATGCGCCGATCGAACAAGACCGCATCGGCAATGCCTGTACCATGGCCGACCTGCCCGCGGCGCACGCGACGCATAGCCATCGTCTCGCGCTGATCGTCGAGCGTATGGGCTGTTACGATCACATTGGCCGAAACGTCGGAGGCCAGGTCTGCGAGCAGTGCGTAGCGCGCCTCACGCGCTGCGGCCATGATGCCGGTCGGAGGCTTCTCGCCCTCCCAGCGGCGGACGAAATGGGAAATGCCGCGCGAGGCGCAGAGTGCGGCGACCTCGCGCGCTTCATCTGCTGCTGCGGCGCGCAGACCATGATCGATGGTCGCAGCACTCAGAGTAATATCTTTGCGAGGATGGGATTTCAGCCGCTCGGCAAGGGCAATCAGAAGCCCGGTGGAATCGCTGCCGCCGGAAACGGCGACCAGAATGTGAGCAGGCTTCGAAAGAGATTGAAGAAATTCCGCCGCGGCGGCTTCGGGCATCAGGACTGTGGCGCCGCCGGTCACAGCGTCAATGGGCATGGCAATCAGCAGGCAAGCCGCTTCTCTTCGCTGGCAACCTTGCCAGTCACAGCCTTGGAGGCCTTGGGATAACGCTTGTTCACTTCGCGAAGCGTGGCGCAGGCCGTATCCTTGTTGTCGAGCGCCGCAAGCGACATCCCGAGTTTCAGCAGCATTTCGGGCGCCTTTTCTGACGTGCTATATTTCTGATGCGCATTCAGAAAGGTCTTGGCAGCCTCGTTATACTTGCCTTGCGAATAAAGCGCTTCACCGAGCCAGAAATTCGCATCCGCAGACCGAGAGCTGCTCGGGTAGCTGTTCAGATACTGGCGGAACTCCTGTTCGGCGACGCTATAGTCGCCGGACAGAACATGGCCGTAAGCAGCCTTGTATTGGTCGTTCTCGCTGCCGAGCGAAGCCGTCTGCGAGCCGGAGCCCGCACTTGGCGGCGCACCCGAACCATTGTTGGCTCCCGTCATCGAGGAACCGATCTGGTCGCCGCCCTGATCGAACTGGATGGAGCCAAGCTGGCTCGGCGGCTTGCCACCGCCGGCGCCGCGCGGAGCGGCGCTGCCGTTCTGCGAATCGGTGATAACGCCGGCAATATCGTCCTGCTGACCGCCGCCAGTCTGCGCGGGCACATCGGCTTCGCTCTTCTTCATCGTACCGCCGGCAGCGGGCGCGGCAGCACCGCCGCCACCGCGCTTTTCAAGCTGCTGGAAGCGGAATTCGTTGTCTTCCTGCGCCTTGCGGATCGTCTCCTGCATCTGCAGCAGCTGATAGCTCATTTCCTCGACACGGCCATTCAGCTGGCGCATCTGGTCCTCAAGCTGTTGCAGGCGAACTTCGGCATCGCTGTTTTGAACGTTGATGACCGGTGCCTGGCCGTATTGTGCTTGTCTTTGGGAATTGCCGGAAGCCGATTGCGCAGAAGCCTCACGGCCCCCGAGATGGATTCCGAACAACGACAAGGCAGAAGCATCGCGTTCGCTACCCATGACGGCAGCGAGACAAAGCATGCTCGCCACGACAAGTTTTTTCATATGGATCTTCCTGTCCTATTGATTCTTCGGGCCGGAGGGCTCGAACAGGAGATTTTTACAATTACTCTCAAAAAGCAACGGAGTTCGGCCAAAGTGTGGTCAAAAAAGTAAAGGCGGCCAAGAAGCCGCCTTTTGCATTTCGATCGGTCTTTGTTCGCTTATCAGGAGCCGGCGCCGTTGAGCACGGTGACGGCGCGGCGGTTCTGCGACCAGCAGGATTCGTTGTCGCAGGTAGCGACCGGACGTTCCTTGCCGTAGGAAATCGTCTTCATGCGGTTCGCGGGAACACCGCGCGAAGCGAGGTAACTTTTTGCAGCTGCAGCGCGGCGTGCGCCAAGAGCAAGGTTGTACTCGCGAGTACCGGTCTCGTCGGCGTGACCTTCGACCGTGATGGAGTAGTTCGGATAGCGAGCGAGCCACTGAGCCTGACGATCGAGCGTCTGGGCAGCCTCGGAGCTGATGGAAGAACTATCAACAACGAAGAAAACGCGATCGCCGACATTAACCGTGAAGTCCTGCGGCGAGCCCGGAGTAGCATTGCCGGCACCGTTCAGGCCAAGACCGTTGGCATCGTTCGGCAGACCCTTCTTGGAAGCGCAGCCGGCCAGAGAAAGGCCAACGAAAAGCGCGATCATGATCGGGTTGCGTGCGAGGTTTTGCATGTGGCCAGCGGCCTGGGTTGCGGTACGGCTCATGGCCGGTCTCTCCTATAAGTCTCTATCAGGGTTGCCAGACTGTAACCGGGGTAGGTTAATCCGATTCCAACAAGTATGGTTAATGATGTCCTAAAATTGTCGCGAAACGGTCCAGTCACAGGACTTTGCGGCGATAAAGTGGCGAGCCTTTCATTACTCGAGAAGCGGCGACCATGCAGGGTCCGAAGCAAAGCCCGGGGTCGGGATCTTCTGTTCGTTATAGCCGGTAAGGTCGATCGAATAAATTTGCGGGCCGCTTGCGCCGGACGGGGCACGGAAGAACATGATGACGCGGCCGTTCGGCGCCCAGGTCGGTCCCTCACTGTAAGAGCCCGAGGTCAGGATTCGTTCGCCGGAACCATCCGGCTTCATGACGCCGATGGAAAAGTTGCCGCCGGCCCGTTTGGTGAAGGCGATCAGATCGCCACGCGGCGACCAGACCGGCGTGGAATAGGAGCCATTACCGAAGGAGATGCGGCGCTGATTTGAACCGTCGGCATTCATGATGTAGATCTGCGGCTGGCCGCCACGGTCGCTTTCGAAGGCAACCTGCGTACCATCAGGCGAGTAAGACGGCGAGGTATCGATCGCGGCCGTAGACGTCAGGCGCGTCGTGGTGCGCGAACGCAGGTCCATCGTATAGATATTGGCGTTGCCTTCCTGCTGCAGGCTCATGATCACGCGCTGCCCGTCCGGCGAGAAGCGTGGCGAGAAGGTCATGCCGGGGAAGTTGCCGACCAGTTCGCGCTGGCCCGTCTGCAGCTGCAGCAGATAGACGCGCGGCTGCTGGTTGGCGAAGGACATGTAGGTCACTTCCTGGCGGTTGGGCGAGAAGCGCGGCGTCAGTACCAGGTCGCTGCCGTCGGTCAGCATGCGCGCGTTGGCGCCGTCCTGGTCCATGATGCCGAGCTGAGTCTTGCGGGCCGTCTTCGGGCCGCTTTCGGCGACGAAAACGACGCGGGTATCGAAATAACCCTTTTCGCCGGTGATCTTCTGATAGATCGCATCGGCGATGATGTGCGCGACACGGCGCCAGTTATCCGGCTGAGCGAAGAACTGCTGGCCGATCATCTGGCTGTTGCCGAACGTATCCCAGAGGCGGAATTCGGCGCGAAGGCGGCCGCCTTCCTGCGTCACGCGGCCAGTCACGAGAGCCTGCGCGTTGATCGAGGTCCAGTCCTGGAAGCGCGGGGTCGAATCCGGATTGGTGATCTTCTCGATGAAGGCCTGCTTGTTGATCGGAGCGAACAATCCGGAGCGCTGCAGATCGGCGGCGATCACGCTCGAGATCTGCGGGCCGAGCGTATCATTCGACAGAAGATCGGTGATAGCGATCGGCATGGGCTGGACATTGCCCTTGTTGATGTTGAGCTCGACCACGGCATAGGCCGGAGTGGATGCCACAGCTATCAGGCCTGCTAGCACCAGCAGGAGGCGGACGAAGGATTTTCTGATCATATGTGCCAAGCCTTTCAGCATTATTCGTCAGAGAGCCGGTTCGAAGTTGAGGGTGACTTCTTTCCAGTCGTCATATTGATCTGTTGGCAGATTCTTGAATGGAGCAGCCCGGAGTACGGCTCGCGTCGCGCTTACCGCCATGGCTTGCTGCGTGGCCTTGGGACCACCGGTTACGGTAACCTTTGGTTCGCCCACGATTTCTCCGCTTCGGCTGAGCTTGAGATGCACCCGGACGCGGACATGCTTCGATCCATCGAGCCCCGGAGGAAAGTTCCAATACTTCGCGACGTCCTCGCGGAGGTAATCCCCAGCTGAGCTTCCAGGCTGCTGCTTAGCGCTTGCAGCCTGCACCGACACGGAACCAGCTAACATCATCCCCAAGGCCACAAGCAAGCTCATGCCGAGACGGGGACAGTGATTTGTCAAACGCCGCACTCCCCGCATCACATCCCCAGATCCGCTGCACTGAAGTTGACGACGACTTCCTGCCAGTCCTCATATTTGTCCGCCGGAAGAATCGTCATAAACTCCGATTGCGCGCGAAGGACCGCGCGTACAGCGGCAGATTGCATGGCACCTTGTGTCGAAGCCGGTCCACCGTTGGTCGTCGCTTCCGGCTGACCGACGATCTGCCCGGATTTGTCGAGCTTGAAGTGCACCTTGATTCGCACGTCGCCGGCGCCTTCAAGACCAGGCGGGAGGTTCCAGTATTTCTGGATCAGATCACGCAGGCCGTCCTGTTGGCTCTGGCTGAGCTTGCCGGCGCCAAGCGACTTCTTGCCGCCAAGCGAAGCGACCTGGGTATCAGCACCTGCGGAAGCCTGCTGCGATGAGCGCTTCGCGCCGCCTTTCGATGAGGTGTTGTTGAGGAGATCGTTGATCTGATCGGCGAGACCATCGTCGAGGCCCTTGCTGGAGGCCTTTGGAGTCTGGCGCTTCTTGTCGGCGTCCTTCTTGCCATCGTCGGCCGAGGTATTCTTGCTCGTGCTTTGCGTCGTCGTCTTGTCCGTCGGCTTGGCGTCGGCGACCTTCACGTCCGGCTTCGGCGTCGGCTTAACCTCCGGCTTCTGCTCGGCAGCCTTCGGCGGCGTCGGCTGCGGCTTCACATCCGGCACGGGGACGTTGTTCGGCAGCTGGATTTCAGCCTGCTCGGTCGGCTGTGGCGTCGGCGGGGTCGGCGTTGCATCGGCCTTCGGAGTCGGCGGCGTGGGATCCGGCTTCGGGGTCGGCGTCACGTCAGGTTTTTGCTGCGGAATGGCGGCCACTTCCTTGGGGGCGGCTTCCGTTTCCTTCTGCTCGATCGTCTTGACGTCGTTCGGCCTCGGATCGTCCTGCGGAACGGGCGCATCCACCTTCTTCGGCGCCAGGGCCGCAGTCTCGCTCTCCGGCCGTTGCGTCGGCACGACCGGGTTCTTGATGTCGACTTTGTTCTCGCCGGTATTCTGGGCGTTGGCGACCTGGTCCTGCTTGGTCGTCGGCTTGCGCGCGGCGTGGTCTGTGACCGGCGCCTTCTTCTCGCCCTGCTGCAGCTGATCCGCCGTCACGATATCGACATCCATCGCCGTGCTTTCCGGCGTCTCAAGCGGCGCCGGCGCACTCAGCGTCACCATGGCGCCGATCAGCACCAGGATGTGAATGACAGCAGAAGTGGCGAGACTGCGCTTCATGTCGGTTCGTCAGTGATCCGTTATCTGCTGCGTAACCAGGCCGATATTCTTGTAACCGGCTTCCTGGATACGCGACATGACGTCGGCAATCACGCCGTAAGGCGCCTTGCCGTCGCCACGCACGAAAATGCGTTCGTTGTAGCCCGTGGTCGCGATCGCCTGCAGCTTCGCGGCGATTTCGGCGACGTCGATCTGCGTTTCCTGCAGGAACACCTGGCCATCGGCCTTGATCGAGATGGTGATCGGCTGGGTCTGGGCGTTCAGCGCGCCGGCCTGCGTTTGCGGCAGGTCGATCGGCACGCCCGACGTCATCATCGGCGCCGCCACCATGAAGATGATCAGCAGCACGAGCATGACGTCGACCAGCGGTGTCACGTTGATATCCGCGATCGGGCCGCCCCGGCCGCCGCCGCGACGACCGCCTCGGCGGCCACCGCCACCACCCTTGCCTCCAACAGACATTGCCATGTGAATTACTCCGGTTCTGTCCGCTACTTACTGCGCTGCCTGGCGCGGCTGCAGCTTTTCATCGATCTGGCGCGAAAGGATGGCGGAGAATTCATCCGCGAAACCTTCCATGCGACCCGAGAGCTTGCCGGCATCGGCCGAGAACTTGTTGTAGGCGATAACCGCGGGAATAGCGGCGACCAGACCGATGGCGGTCGCGAGCAGCGCTTCGGCGATACCCGGCGCAACGACGGCAAGGTTGGTCGACTTCGAACCGGCGATCGCCTGGAAAGAGGTCATGATGCCGACGACGGTACCGAAGAGACCGATGAACGGGCCGGCCGAACCGATGGTGGCAAGCGAACCCAGGCGGGCGACCAGATGTTCCGATTCACGCGCCAGCGTCACGTCCATGGCGCGGTCGATGCGCATCTGCAGGCCGATCGGCGAACGGGCACCGCGCTCGAAGGACTTCTTCCATTCGCGCATGGCTGCGACGAAGATGGCGCTGAGGCCGGTATTGTTACGCTCCGAAAGCGTCCGGTACAGCTCTTCGAGCGACTGGCCGGACCAGAAGACCTGCTCGAAGTGATCGAACTGCCGCCGCGCCCGAGCGTAGCTCAGATATTTGTCGATGACGATCGCCCAGGTCCATACGGACGCCGCCAGCAGGCCGATCATGACGAGCTTGACCACCAGGCCTGCCTGCATGAAGAGCGACCAGAGGGTGATGTCCGGTGTGGTGGCCGCTGCCAATGCTACTTGTTCCATTGATCCAAAATCCCCGAATCCAAACGCCCGGCGCTAGACCGGGCGGCTAAAAGTGATCTCACAAGAATTGTTTGGCAGCCGCCGCTGAACGCCCTGGTCAAGCCTTCCAAGCTTACAACTGCCTTCTTGCCGTCAAATTTGGTCAAAGGAAGGCGTGCACCGCACAAACTCCGACATAACCAGTAAGACACTATTATGGTTAAAAGAATGTTAGCGTCGAAACATGAAGGATTTAACGGCAGCGAAGGTTATTCTAGCTCCAGGGAAGAACTGACCGGACGAAACCGGCGGCAAACGCAGACAAAGCTTGCGCGGCGAATTCCTTCACATAAAACTCAAGTTATTGCAAGCTGCCTGTTGCCAGTCACCGTCGCCTCGACGAAACCGTCAGTCAAGGAGAGCGAGGGGAACTTGGCTCAACCGGCACTTTCCGATGCGGTC
Source organism: Rhizobium centroccidentale (assembly GCF_030182565.1). NCBI lineage: Bacteria > Pseudomonadati > Pseudomonadota > Alphaproteobacteria > Hyphomicrobiales > Rhizobiaceae > Rhizobium > Rhizobium centroccidentale. The sequence continues at coordinate 84,889 of NZ_JAQJCG010000006.1, forward strand.
AGCATCTGTGCTGCGAGCTTTTCTGGCAGGCGGCGGGGGCGCCCCTTGGCATTGATCACGGCAATGATGACCTTCGCAGCGATCAGCAGCATATCGTCGCGCCGGATCTCCTGGGACAGCACCATCTTGGCGCCGCCAGCCTTTTCGGTAACTGTGCGGATCGTCAGCACGTCATCCATGCGCGCCGGCCCCTTGAAGTCGATCTCCATGCGATGGACGACGAAAACCAGCCCCTCTTCATCGGCATTCAAGAGTTCGCGCTGTTCCACTCCGAGACAACGCAGATAGTCGGTGCGTCCCCGCTCGAGGAAATGCAGATAGCGCGCGTGATAGACGAGCCCGGAAAAATCCGTATCCTCATAGTAGACTCGCTGCACCAGCCGGTGGCTTCCGGCTTCCAGTTCCCCAGCAATCAGAAAGGGGCTGTTCATCGTTGCCGCATCTCCTTGAATGTCCGGCATCTCTTTGGCCGAAGTTCTGCCATCAAGCAAGCTTTGAACAATTGTCATAAACTCCGACTATCCGGAATGGTGCCGGATCGCGGATCGGCGCAGAAGGAAAAATCTCATGAAAATAGCGGTTATGGGCGGCGACGGATTCATCGGTTGGCCAACCTCGCTCCATCTCTCCGACGCCGGACATGAGATCCACATCCTCGACAATCTTTCCCGCCGATGGATCGATACCGAACTCGGCGTGCAATCATTGACGCCGATGGATTCGATCCAGGAACGCACCCGCATATGGCACGCCGAAACTGGCCGCCGCATCCATTTCCACCTGATCGATCTCGCCAAGGACTATGAGCTCCTGAAGAAGTGGCTGGCCGAGCATCGCCCCGACGCCATTGTGCATTTTGCCGAGCAGCGCGCCGCCCCCTATTCGATGAAAAGCGACCGCCACAAGAACTACACGGTCAACAACAACGTCAACGCCACACATAATCTCCTTAACGCGCTGGTAGACCTCAATCTCGACGCCCACCTCGTGCATCTCGGCACCATGGGCGTCTACGGCTATTCGACGATCGGCGCAGCGATTCCAGAGGGCTACCTGCCCGTTGGCATCGATACGACGGACGGCCGTACCGTCAGCCAGGAAATCCTCTACCCCGCCAATCCCGGCTCGATCTACCACATGACGAAATGCCTCGATCAGCTGCTCTTTCAATTCTACGCCAAGAACGATGGGCTGAGGATCACCGACCTGCATCAGGGCATCGTCTGGGGCACGCATACCGAGCAAACGCGCCGGCATGAGCAGCTGATCAACCGTTTCGATTATGACGGCGACTATGGCACAGTGCTCAACCGCTTCCTCATCCAGGCGGCGATCGGCTATCCCCTGACCGTACACGGCACCGGCGGCCAGACCCGCGCCTTCATCCATATCCAGGATTCGGTCCGCTGCATCGAGCTGGCACTGAAGAACCCGCCGGCACGCGGCGCGCGCGTCGAAATCTTCAATCAGATGACGGAAACGCATCGCGTGCGCGATCTTGCCGAGATGATCGCCAGGATGAGTGGCGCTGAGGTGGTCCGCCTGCCGAACCCGCGCAAGGAAGCCCCGGAGAACGAGCTGATTGTCAAGAACGACAAGTTCCTCGATCTCGGCCTGGCGCCGATCACGCTCGAAGCCGGGCTCCTCGGCGAAATCGTCGATGTCGCCAGGAAATATGCCTACCGCGTCGATCGGTCGCGCGTCCCAGCCGTCTCGGCCTGGACCAAGGATCTCGCCGCGACGGTCAACCATGATCCCGAGGGCAAGAGGCTGAAGTCCGTATCATGATGCTTGGAAGCGAAATGCTGCAAGGCTTGCGGCCTCACAGCCGCCCTCGTGCCGGGCAGGCATTCGTGACGCTCGTCACGAATGCCGATTATGCCATGGGTGCGCTGGCGCTTGCTCGCTCGATCGTGCGCAGCGGCACGAAAGCCGACATCGTCGTGCTGCATACGGAAGGGGTCGACGAAAACGACCTCGCCCCGCTGTCAGCGCTCGACTGCCGGCTGGTGGAAGTGGAGCATCTTCCGCTTTCGGATGCCTTCAACGAGCGGCATGCCCGCGGCAATCTGCACACTGCAGCTCCCTTCACCAAGGGCCGCAAGCCCTCCTTCCACACGCCGCTCGACAATTTCTGCAAGCTCAGGCTCTGGCAGCTGATCGAATACGACACCTGCGTCTTCATCGATGCGGATGCGCTCGTGTTGAGAAACATCGACAGGCTCTTCGACTATCCGGAATTTTCGGCAGCGCCGAACGTCTACGAAAGCCTTGCCGATTTCCACCGGCTGAATTCGGGCGTCTTCGTCGCCAAGCCGTCGCTTGCGACCTTCCGGCATATGCTGGAGAGCCTCGACCGTCCCGACGTCTTCTGGCGGCGCACGGACCAGACCTTTCTCGAAGCCTTCTTCCCGGATTGGCATGGCCTGCCTGTATTCATGAACATGCTGCAATATGTCTGGTTCAGCATGCCCGCGCTCTGGGATTGGAAGAGCATCTCGATCCTGCACTACCAGTATGAAAAACCTTGGGAGGAAAACCATCCCAAGGCGGAACAGTTGAAACCGCTGATCGACCTTTGGCGCAGCTTCCATACCGGCGGAAACATGCCCGACATCGCCGCGCTCGCAAACCCGAGAGCTGCGGCATGAAGGTCCTCATCTCGGGCGGAACAGGCCTCGTCGGCCGATACATCGCCGAAGAGCTGCTGTCAGCCGGATACAAGATTGCGATCGGCGGGCGCAATCCGCCTCCATCGGGCCTCTTTTCGCAGCCCGTCTCTTTTGTCCCCTTGAGCCTTGATCCAAAAGGAAATCAGAGCGGCGCTTTCGACGATGCCTATTTCTTCGTGCACGCCGCGTTCAGCCATGCCGCCGGCAAATATCGCGGCGGCGAAGGGGATGATCCGGAAGGCTTTCGCCGCCTCAACCTCGACGGCACGGTGAAGCTTTTCGAGACGGCCAGAAAGGCCGGCATCCGGCGCTGCATCTTTCTTTCCTCGCGCGCCGTCTATGGCGATGGCATTGCCGGAGAGGAGCTGACCGAGGGGAGCACGCCGAAGCCGAACACGCTCTATGGCGAAATCAAACGTGATGCCGAGCAGGCGCTGTTCTCTCTGTCCATGCCGGGCTTTGCCACCGCGAGCCTCAGGGCAACCGGCGTTTATGGCGACCTTCGTCCCAATAAATGGGATGGCCTGTTCGGCGACTATCTAAGCGGCAAACCAATTCCTTCCCGGGCAGGAACCGAAATTCACGGCCGGGACGTCGGTCGTGCGGTTCGTCTTCTGCTGGAAACGGAAGCCGGCCGGATAGATGGTGAAGCCTTCAATCTGTCGGATATTCTGACCGACACACACGAGGTCCTTAGTCACCTCCAGAGCGCGACAGGCTGTCCGCACGCGCTGCCGCAGCCTGCGGAGCTCGGCGCGGTCTCTGTCATGGATACGGCAAAAATCGGTGCGCTTGGCTGGCAAGCTGGCGGAAAACCCTTGCTCAAGCGAACGATAGAGACACTGGCTAAATCGACGTACCCAAAGGCGGGTATCAGCGCATCAGCTTTGTCTCGTCCCAATCGAGCGCCATTAATTCCGCGTCCCTGAAGCGTGCATCGTCGGAAACGATGAACTCGTCGAGCTGCGGCGGCGCGACGCTGGTTCCGGCCAGCATGGCATGCACCTGCCCGCGATGATGCGTCTGATGCTGGAACAGATGGTTCAGCACATCGTCTGCCCTCTCCCGCTGGATGCGTCCATCGCGTTGGATATCGATGATCCGCATCGCGGTCTCCGGCGTCAGCGCCTCGCAGAACGCGACCAGCCGACGATCGACATTCGCCTGTTCCCGGCTCAACTCGTCCAGCCGATCATGGGGCTCCTCTATGTCGAAGGCCTTCAGACCCAGAGTCCCGCCCTCCAACGCATCGACATAGAACCAGTCCACCGTCAGGATATGATTGAGGGTTGCCTTGATCGACGGAAAGAAGCTGACGCGCTTGGCCTCGAATTCGCCGGACCGCAGCGCCGCACAGGCACGATGCAGCCGGACATTCGCCAATGCGTTGTTATAGGCAAGCTTGCGAAAGCTGCGAACCGGATCGAAAGCGGACATAAGCCTCCTCCTCAAGCCTTGTCGAGATCACCATCCCGCCAGACGAGATGACGGGACGTCGGCGGCAGGTTTTCGATTTCCTCGGCGATGAAATAGGGCGGGATGTCGAGCGCCACCAGCGCCTCGCGCGTCGCCCGCACCCATTTGAACTCCAGCTCATCACCGCCATCCTGGATACGATGCACGATCTTCGCGGGATCGAAAGGAAAGCCGGCTGGAATTTCCATCAGGTAATAGAGGCCCAGCTCATGCCAGTCCATCTTTTCGTAATGGAAGAAATTCTCGACCGACCAGAGCAGGCGCCCGACCGTAACCTCGACGCCAAGCTCCTCAACCATTTCCCGCCGTAACGTCTCCTCTGAGGTCTCGCCGATCTCCGCCCGACCGCCCGGAAAAGTCCAGAACGTCTCATGCACGGCGCGATGCACTAGGACATGGCCGTCGCGAAATCCGAGCCCCGCGACGCGCATCTGAAAGCGCTGAGAACCGGCATTCAATCTGATGAGCTTGCGTTTCGACATGATCCCCTATCCCACGTCGATCACGACGATTTCAGGCGGAACGCCGAGGCGGACCGGCGCAATGGAGCAGCCGAGGCCGCCGGATACGATGATATGGCGCTCCTCCTCGACGATATGGCCATAGACATACCGGTCGCCATAGCGCGAGGGCGAATAAGGCGACCAGCCGAAAATTCTTACCTGCCCGCCATGGGTGTGTCCCGACAGGGTGAGCGACACACGCTCGGGAACAGCGGGAAAGATATCGGGCTCATGGGCGAGAAGGATCACCGGCGCATCGTCGCTCACTTGCGCCATTGTGCCACCGAGATCGTCGAGGCCCTTCGTGAAGGGACGCTTCCAGCGCATGCTCCGGCGCAAGGCGAGTTGATCCTCGACGCCGGCAAGCCAGAAGCCTTGCCCGTCCTTTTCCAGACGCGCCGCGCGGTTGGAATAGACCTCTATGCCGACGGCTGCCAGTGCCCGGTGACTGAAGGTCGGTCCGTGGCCGGTTCTCTGTGCCGTGGAATCATGCCACCAGTCGTGATTGCCGATGATGGCGTGGATGCCAAGCGGCGCTTCCAGCTTTGCCAGCTCTGCCGCCCAGATGCGATGATCGACACGGTTGGTAATGAGATCGGTTCCCGATGTATAATCGCCAAGCAGCACGATGATGTCGCCACCAAGCTCATTGGCATGGGCACAGATCGATGCAATGCGCTCGGCATTCATCCACGGCTCACAGGCATGGAAATCGGCAAGCGCGACGATCCTGAGCTTGAGCCCAGGCGTCCATCCTGGTGGGGTCAGCGCGTAACGGGTAACATTCAGCCGAACAACCGGCTCGTAGCCGAGAGCATATCCGCCAAGTGCCATCAAACCAAATATGCTGCCGCCGAAAAGCTTCAGGAAGGCACGACGGCCAAGCATTCAATCGTCCTCCCGGAACAACCCGAACTGCGCGGCCTCCAGATCTTTGGGCGGCTGCATGCCAAGATGTTTCCAGGCGATCGCGGTCAAAACACGGCCGCGCGGCGTGCGCTGAATGAAGCCCTGCTGGATCATATAGGGCTCGATAATATCCTCGATCGCGTCGCGCGGCTCCGAAAGCCCGGCGGCTATGGTTTCGATGCCAACAGGGCCGCCGCCGAAATTGACCGCGATCATGTTCAGATAGCGCTTGTCGAGCTGGTCGAAGCCGACATTGTCGACGAGAAGCCGTGTCAGCGCCTCGTCGGCAATCTCGCGCGTCACCGCTTCGACCTTGGCGACCTCGGCGAAATCGCGTACGCGCCGCAGCAGTCGGCCAGCAATGCGTGGCGTACCGCGGGCACGGCGCGCGATTTCTCGCGCCCCCTCGTCGGTCATGCCGAGACCCATCAGCCTCGCACCACGCCGGACGATCAGTTCAAGTTCTTCGACCGTATAGAAACTCAGGCGCACCGGAATGCCGAAACGGTCGCGCAGCGGCGTCGTCAGCAGACCGAGACGGGTCGTCGCGGCAACAAGCGTGAACTTGGCGAGATCTATCTTTACCGAACGAGCGGCGGGACCTTCGCCAATGATGAGATCGAGCTGGAAATCCTCCATGGCCGGATAGAGGATTTCCTCGACAGCCGGATTGAGACGGTGGATTTCGTCGATGAAAAGCACGTCGCGCTCCTCGAGATTGGTGAGCAGCGCCGCAAGATCGCCCGCCTTGGCGATGACCGGGCCGGAGGTCGAGCGGAAATTGACGCCGAGCTCCTTCGCCATGATCTGCGCCAGCGTTGTCTTGCCGAGGCCGGGCGGACCGACAAACAGCACATGGTCCAGCGCCTCGCCGCGCCCCTTGGCCGCCTCGATGAAGACCTTCAGATTGGCGCGCGCTTCCGCCTGGCCGGTAAATTCGTCCAGCGATTGCGGCCTGAGCGTCGCATCGATGTCTTCGCCCCGCTTTTCCGGCGATATAAGACGTGCGGCTTCACTCATGTCAGAAGTTCCATTCCCGGTATGCGTTTTGCGGCTCCTGCGCCGAAGCTCGCTCCGTCGACTTTGCGACAATAGTCAGGATTACGGAAGGTGCAAAGCCTCACCGCGAGAGTTCCTTCAAGCCGAAACGGATCAGCTTGGCGCTATCCGCATCCTCGCCCGCCGCCTTTATAGCCGCGGCAACGGCATTGGCCGCCTGATCACGGGAGTAGCCTAGATTGGTCAGCGCCGAAACCGCATCTGCTACAGGTGCCGATGCGACTCCTTCCCCCAACTCCTGCTTGAGCTGAATGTTTGCGGCGTCACCGGCAAAAGCCGGAGCCTTGTTCTTCAGTTCCGTCACGATGCGCATGGCAACCTTCGGGCCGACACCGGGCGCCCGCGAGACGGCGGCGCGATCCTGCAAGGCGATCGCATTGGCAAGCTCGGCCGGCGTCAGCGTCGACAGCAGCGCCAGCGCCACCTTCGCGCCCACCCCCTGAACCGTCTGCACGATGTTGAACCACTCGCGTTCCAGCGCCGTCATGAAGCCGAAGAGCCGGATCTGGTCTTCGCGAACGTAGGTCTCGATGAAGAGAATGCAGGCCTCGCCGACCGAGCCGAGCTTCGAGAGTGTGCGGGCGGAACAATAGGCGACGTAGCAAACGCCGTGCACATCCACGAGCACATAGTCTTCCCCGATTTCTTCGATTGTGCCTTTCAGCTTGCCGATCATGGATGATGTCCGTCAGGGATGGGTTTCGGGGGTGATGAGGTCGAGCGAGGGAAAGTAGGAGCGATAGCCCTTGGGGTCTCGTGTCAATAGGGAATAGCCACGCACCGCAGCGTGTGCGCCGATCATAAAATCAGGAAGAATGCGCTCTCTCCCGCCGCCAGCCTGACGATAAACCCTGAAAGCCGCCGCTGCGGCAAATGCCGCTGACCACGGAAGGCTTTCACGGCGGAATTCGCTTTGCGGCAGCAGTTCATCGACTTGATCCATACCGCTGTATCGCACCGAGAATTCCGCATAGATGATGGGGTTGATAACGACTGCTCCTCGCTTGAAAGCGGAAACAATCTGCGCGCTGGACCAACCATGCCAAGCCGAACCAGGTATGGCCAAGTCAACCAACACATTCGTGTCGACGATAGTGACCATGATTACCGGTCACGAGTCATCGACATCAGTGCTTCGGCATCGATCTCCTGATCGCCGGTGCCTTCCAACCGCTTGAGAGTGGCCATAAACCGATCGAGCCGCTGCCGATCTTCGATGTCCCGCTTGCCATTCTTGGGCGAAACGACCAGCTTTCCATCCTCGACGGAAAATATGACTTCGCTGTTGAGCTCTATACCAGCCAACTCGCGCAAGTCGCGGGGGATGGTCACCTGTCCTTTGGATGTCACGCGCATTCTTACTCTCCGATCACAAAGTAAGAATTAACATTACTACAAGAACAAGTCAAGAACAAACTATCCCGCCAGCGCCGCCTGCCGTAGCCGGCTGGCGCCGCGGTTATGGGCATGGCATATGGCGATGGCGAGCGCGTCGGCGGCGTCGTTGCCCTTGAATTCGACCTTGGGCATCAGGATCTTCAGCATCACGTGGATCTGCTGCTTCTCGCCGTGGCCGACGCCGATGACGGCCTTTTTGACCGCATTCGGCGCATATTCCGACACCGGCAGACCGGCGCGGGCCGGCACCAGCATGACGACGCCGCGCGCCTGGCCAAGCTTCAGCGTCGCCACCGCATCCTTGTTGACGAAGGTCTGCTCGACCGCCGCCTCATCCGGCTTGTAGCTATGAACGATCTCGGCAAGACCGTCATGAAGCTGGCAAAGACGGGATGCCAAATCCATGTCGCCGTCCGATGTCACGGTTCCCGAGGCGACGAAGCGCAGCGAATTGCCAAGGGTGTCGATGATACCCCAGCCGGTGCGGCGCAAGCCCGGATCGATGCCGATGATGCGAATCGTATTCTGCATAAGCCAACCTATCTTTCAGGCCCGACATGTGCCAGCAAAATGTGAACAAAACAAAAACAAGGCACAGATTGCGATTGCCAGCCACGCTGAAAACATCGTGACGAAATTGCGGCGATGGGGTTTGGAATGACGAAGCGGCGCTCCTACATGTGCAAGCAACCCTCCCTTCCACCACGCAGGTTTCTTGCCATGGTCCCCTTTTCCATCCTCGATCTTTCGCCCGTTGCCGAAGGCAGCACCATCAGCCAATCCTTCGACAGTTCGAAGCGCATGGCGCAGAAGGCGGAAGAACTGGGCTACAACCGATTCTGGCTCGCAGAGCACCATGGCATGCCGGGTGTCGCCAGCGCCGCGACGTCGGTCGTCATCGGCCATGTCGGCGCGGCAACCTCGCGCATCCGCATCGGTTCAGGCGGTGTCATGCTGCCGAACCACTCACCGCTGGTCATTGCCGAGCAGTTCGGCACGCTGGAAGCACTGTTTCCCGGCCGCGTCGATCTCGGCCTCGGCCGCGCGCCGGGCACCGACATGCGCACGGCGCAGGCCCTGCGGCGCAATATAGATGCCGGCGCGCAGAGCTTCCCTCAAGATATCGTCGAACTGCAACACCTCTTCAGCCCCGCGGACGACAATCAGATCATCCTCGCCGTTCCCGGCCATGGCGCCAACATTCCTATCTGGCTGCTCGGCTCCAGCCTCTACAGCGCCCACCTCGCCGCCATGCTGGGCTTGCCCTATGCCTTCGCCTCGCATTTCGCGCCGGAAGCCCTGATGGATGCCATCGCCATCTATCGCGAGCGCTTCACGCCTTCGGCCACGCTCGACAAGCCTTATGTCATGGTCGGCGCCATGGGAGCGGTGGCCGATACGGATGAAGAAGCGCAGTATCACTTCACCTCAGCACAGCAGCAATTCGTCAATCTCCGCCGTAACGTGCGCGGCCCCTTCCCGCGCCCGCGCAGCGACATGGACGGTTTCTGGACGCCAATGGAAAAGCTAAACGTGGAAAACACGCTGCGCTATGCCGTGGTCGGCTCGCCTGAGACGGCCGAAAAGAAGATTTCGCAGTTCATCCAGGATACGGAGGCCGACGAAGTGATCATTTCGATGCCGATCCATGACATCGAAGCGCGCTTGAAGTCCGTGGAGCTGTTCGCAACGCTTCCGAGCTTCCAAAAGGTATCCTGATTCTCGGAAAAACAATTCAACCGGTGAGCCGACCCCTTTGCGCGGCTCACCGGACAATCGACGGGCTCAAGCTACGAGCCTCGTCTTCCAATGACGCCGGATGAGCATGTCGAGCGACAGCTTGCCGGCGCCGGCGACGATCAGGGCAAACATACCGCCCGCGATCGCCAGGTCCTTTTCGAAATGCAGCAATTCGTTGTGGCTGGCGAAGTTCGTGTGAAAGAGCATTGCCGTCAACAAGCAGAACAGGCCCAAGCCGAATGCCGCCAGGCGGGTCATCAGCCCGAACGCGATGGCAAAGCCGGCGGCGATCTGCAGGACGATGGTTGCGATCGCGATGGGAGTGGTGACGCCAAGCTTGGCCATGGCCTCCAACGCAGTGTCGAAATTGCTGGCAAGTTCGATACCCTCTTCCAGAAAGAGCAGCGACAAGAGGATGCGGCCGAACAGCAGCGCCATATCGGCGAAGTTGACCAGAATGACATTCTCCTCTTCGAATTCCATGGTCTTTCTCCTTCCCGTGATAAGTTCACCGAAGCTCCAATCATCCCCAGCGGCATCCCCACGACCTGATCAGATGGAATGCCGCCGGATCGGTTGCAGCTAGGTCTTAGTTGGTACTCTTAGCGGCAATCGCCTTGGTCAAATCTTCAAGCTCCTCGCATCCCGCCGGGCAGAGCTTGGTGAGTGCTGCCAGCTGCTCGCGGGCCTTGGGCATGTCGCCGGTTTCGACATAGAGTTCGCCGAGATATTCGTGTGCACCCTTGTGGTCCGGCTGCAGTTCCAGCGCCTTGGTGTAGTAGGTCAGCGACGTCTTGAAGTCGCCGGTCTTGCGCAGAGTGAAGCCCATCAGATTGTAGACATCGGCCTGCTGGTGCTCCTCGGCGATATCGCGAAGCTCGGTGAGCGCGCCGGCATAGTCCTTCGCATCGATCTTGGAGCGGACGGAGGTCAGGTCCGGCGCCTCGGTCGATTCCATATTGTCGACGGCGAAGGCGATGCCTGCCGTGGCAGCGGGCAGGATGGCGACGGCGCACAGGCCGGCGATCCCGAAAATGGCATGTCTGAACATGGTAGTTGCTCCTGTTTTTGGCCGCTCAGGCCTGGATGGTGGGGGTGAATCCGTAGGCGTTGCCGTCCTTGATGAAGGTGCCGGAGCCCGGGAATGGGAAATGCGAGCCGCAGATCCTGATCTTGTCGGCAATGACGCGATCGATCAGCCTGCGGCGGGTGGCGACGGCCATCGGGCCATCCTGGTCGTAGGCGCCTTGCCATTCCGGATGGGGGGCGAGCAGCGCCGGCACATACATGATGTCGGCCGAGACCATCAGCTGCTCGCTGCCGCCGTCGATGAGGAAGACGGAATGGCCGGGCGTATGGCCGTATGCGGCCAGCATATGCACGCCGGGCGCCACCTCGGCATTATCCTCGGCCAGCTTCCAGTTCTTCCATGTCGGGAAGACGGAGGCGATGCGCCGGCCAGCTTCCTTGCGACCCTCCGCCAACTTGTCGACGCGGCCGGGGTCGGTCCACCACTTGTATTCGGCCGCGTTGACGATCAGCTCGGCATTCGGGAAGACGGCTGCGTTCGTTCCCTTTTCCATCAGGCCCCAGACGTGGTCCGGATGGAAATGCGAGATCATGACCGTATCGATCTTCTTGTAGTCGATGCCGGCGGCCGCCATGTTGGCAGGCAGGTGCGTAGCGTTGGTCTGCCATTGCCCGACACCCGAGCCGGCATCCATCATGATCTTGCGCCCGCCGATATCGAGAACGACGACGGTCAGCGGAATGGGCATGAAATCTGTCGTCAGACCAGCCTTGGAGAGCGCTTCCTTGGTATCGTCGACGGAAGCATTTTTGATGAAGGCCGGATCGTGCGGCTTGCGCCAGATGCCGTCATAAATGGCCGTGACCTCGATCGAACCGACCTTGTATTTGTAGAAGCCGACTGCCGGCTCCAACGGTGTGGCGGCAAAGGCTTGCGGGATGAATTCGAGCTTCGACGACAGCCCGAAGACTGCCGCAGCTGCGGCCGTGCCGAGGACGGCGCGGCGGGTCATATCAAACATCGCAATATCTCCTCAGGGTTATGGCTTTTCGGGCCAGGCGGAGGTCGCAAGCGATTGCGGCCATCCACTGAGGAAGAAGATCGACGGTCATGGGTGCTTATTCCCCGTCGACCGGAGATTTCTTACAAGCCATTGAAATTCAGTGGATTATTTTAGCGACGAGAGATTGAACGGATGGGATGGCGGACATTTCGCATTCCCTCGCCTTTGATTTTTTCATCCGACGGGGAATAAAACCCGCGCAAGCGCGATCTAGCCTCTCAGGCAACATTGCAAGCGCCCTATCCGAAGCTTACAGTCGGCATAGGCGTTTTGCGGGGATCATGATGACAGACGCCCGACTTGTGAGTTCGACGACGCTCGGCGGCCAGCTCCCCCCATGGACATGGCACTCGCCGCAAAACACCGCGATCAGCAGGTTTGCGCGATTTCTGGCTCGCCTGCGTAATTTCATTGCCGAGGCGAAGCCCGGCAATCACGCCATCCAGATGGTGGTCGCTCAATCCGCTGCCGGGGCGGAGCCATTGAAGCTCGACGAGAGCATGCGCCGCTTCCAGCAAACGATCATCCCGCATTTGGACGCCGCCTATAATTTCGCGCGGTTCCTGAGCCGTGATGCCGATGCAGCCCAGGATATCGTGCAGGAAGCCTATCTGCGCGCCTATCGCGGCTTCGGCGGCTTTCGCGACGGCGATGCCCGCGCATGGACCTTCACCATCGTCCGCAACTGCTATCACGCGTGGTTGCAGGAGGGCCGGCGCAAGACCCGCTATGAGCAGCCGATGACGGACGAACGGGATTCGGATGAAGGCTCGCCCTCCCCTGATCCCGCCTCCGAGGAGGATACGCCGGAGGCAGCCTTCATCCGCAAGTCGGAAACGCAGCGGGTGCGCGAAGTCATCAACCGGTTGCCCGATGCCATGCGCGAGGTCCTGGTCCTGCGTGAACTCGAGGATCTCTCTTACAAGGAAATCGCCGAGATCATCGATGCGCCGATCGGCACCGTCATGTCGCGCCTCGCCCGCGCCCGCCGCGATTTCGGCGAAGTCTGGCGCAGCCTCGAAGGAAAAGGGGCGGCACCATGAGCGGCGCTGAAGAGAATGATCACGGTGAATGGAACGACCTGCTGCACGGCTTCATCGACGGCGAACTGGACGCAGCCACTGCCGCGCGCTTCGAGGCACATCTGGCCACCTGCCGGGACTGCGCCGGCGAGATGGAGAATGCCCTGATGGTCAAGCGTCTTTCCGCACGCGAGGGTGTGAAATGGCTCGCGCCTGATACCGTCCATGCCCGCGTGCAGGCGGCACTCACGCTGGAGCAATCCATGATGAGGCGCACAGCCGCGAGCCACACGGAGGGCCCGTGGCAGCGTGTCTGGCGGCTCGTGCGCGAATGGAGCTTCGTGCCCTCGCTTGCCGTTCTCGCCGCCAGCCTCATGCTGGTGCTGAATGTGCAGCAGCAGAGCCAGACGATCGAGGATCAGCTTCTTGCCAGCCATGTGCGCTCGATGCTCGCCGATCACCTGACCGACGTGCTGACCTCAGACCAGCACACGGTCAAACCATGGTTCAACGGCAAGATCGATTTCTCACCGCCCGTAGTCGATCTGGCAGCCCAGGGCTTCCCCTTGGTCGGCGGCAGGGTGGATTATCTCGATGGTCGGGTGGTGGCGGCGCTGATCTATCGCCGGCACGGCCATGTCATCAATCTCTTCATCTGGCCGGGCGCTGCGGGAGCTAAAACCAATGCCGAGAAGGAGGGTTATAATTTCGTCGAATGGCACGCGGATGGGCTGGTCTTTTGGGCTGTCTCCGATGTCGCCGCACCGGATCTCGCCACCTTCCGCGACGATTTTATCCGCGCGACTGCGCCATAAAGCAATTCCAGGAAAAGTGCGCAGCGGTTTTCCGCCCGGAATTGCGCAAAGAAACAACGCGATAGAGTGTTTTCGCATTTCGGAGAAAAGCGGAAATGCTCTCAAGCAAAAAAAGCCGCCCGCATTGCTGCAGCCGGCTTTTCTGAATGATCGAACGGGGTCAAGCCGAGAGCTTGGCCAGAACTTCTTCCGAAACTTCGAAATTCGAATAGACGTTCTGGACGTCGTCATCGTCTTCAAGGTTTTCGATGAGCTTCATCAGCGACTGGGCCTTTTCTTCGTCGACGGGCACGTTGTTCTGCGCGCGCCAGATCGCCTTGACGGTTTCGGCTTCGCCGAGCGTCGCTTCGAGCGCCTTGGCGACTTCGCCGAGGGATTCGAAGGCACAGATGATCACATGGCCCTCTTCATCGCTTTCGACGTCATCGGCACCGGCTTCGATCGCCGCTTCCATGACCTTGTCGGCATCGCCGGCGGAAGGCTTGTAGGTGATTTCACCGACGTGATCGAAGGAGAAGGACACCGAACCGGTTTCGCCGAGCGCACCGCCGGCCTTCGTGAAGATCGAGCGAACGTTGGACGCCGTGCGGTTGCGGTTGTCGGTCAGCGCTTCGACGATGATCGCCGTGCCGCCCGGACCGTAGCCCTCGTAGCGGATCGCGTCGTAGTTCTCAGTGTCGGCACCAGAAGCCTTCTTGATGGCACGGTCGATATTGTCCTTCGGCATCGACTGCGCCTTGGCATTCTGGATCGCCAGACGCAGGCTCGCGTTCATCGTCGGGTCGGGCAGGCCCGATTTGGCAGCGACGGTGATTTCGCGCGCCAGCTTCGAGAACATTTTCGAACGCACCGAGTCCTGACGACCCTTGCGGTGCATGATGTTTTTAAACTGTGAATGGCCAGCCATGGCACCCCTGTTCACGTCTTTTGTTGGGAATGGCCGCCTTATAAGAGCGAAGCGGCCTTCATTCAAGTAAAAAGCCGGATAATGGGGATGGAGAGCGGTCGCGATCGAGAAGGTCTCAAAGGTGATCGCGATGGTCACAGCCCCTTGAGCACATAGATCAGCGGCTTGCGCGGCAAGGTCTTCACCGACACCGTGACACTCGGTGTCGGCGCATAGGCGACGTCGAAGTCGGGACCGAACAGGGCCAGGAACTGATCGACCGGCGGACCCCAACGGTGCATGGGCAGGATGAGCGACGAGCGCAGCCTTTTGACCACGCGGCTCATGCTGTCGGCGCCCATGGTCAGGCCACCGTCGACCGGCACCATCACCACATCGAGCCGACCGATTTCGGCATATTGCTGGTCGGTAAGCTCGAAATGCAGATGCCCCAGATGGCCGATGCAGAGGCCCGCCACCTCGAAGATGAAGATCGAATTGCCGTTGGCCTCGATGCCACCGCCCCAGGAGCGAATATCGGTGACGACATTGCGGATCAACGTGTCACCGACGGTCATGCGGATCTTTGCCGGCTCTCCGGGCACGTCGCTCCATCCATGCAGCACATATTTGATCGCCGGGTCCGGCGTCAGCGTGTAGTGGCTCGGATGCGCCTTGTTCATCGTCACGACCTCAGGCGTGTAAGGTGGCGGATAAGCGCCGCTATAATCCGTGGCGATGGAAACGCCACCCGGCGTTTCGATGAAAAGCGTGGCATGGCCGAGGAAGGTGATCTTCACGTCGCCATTAACCAGGTCATTGGCAAGCGTCGGGCCGCGAGAAGAAAAGCTGGCGAATGTTGCCTTGGGCAGGGATTGCGCAATCGCCTGGCACTGGCTGGGCTGCGGACGAACCGGACTCTGCTGGGCGTCGGCCACACTCCAGCTAAGGACGATCACCAGGAAAAACACGGCAAAGACAGGAAATCGCTGTAACATGCCATCCCCCCAAGCCAGATAGTGGCCGAAGGATGCAGCACGACCCGAAACAGGTCCAGCAACATTCAGGCACGATTGCTCACAATCGCGTCATCATATGGTGATGCTGAATTATAGAGCGTGATGCGGAAAAGTGTAGGCGGATTCGGACGACATCACGCTCTGCTTCTTTGAGTCTAGAACGGATTCAGATTTTAGGTCGATTCGACCTAAAATCGTCCGACTCTAGAGCATGTCGCGGAAAAGTGTGCAGCGGTTTTGCGACGACGACATGCACAAAATCAAAGACCTAAAGCGTGAGAAGCGAATCTGAAAGATCGCGACGCGCTTTAGTGCAGCGATCAGCGCCAGAAGTCAGGAATGGTCTCCGCGAGGCGCGGTCCAAGCCGCAGCGGTGCGATCTTTTCGGCCAGGCCCGTGGCATCGGAAATCTCGACGCCGACGCCGCAGATGGTAGCTGGCCCCGAAGCCGCCTCGAAACGTCCCTTCGGCATCTTCGAGATGAAGCGGTTGAGCGGCTCTTCCTTTTCCATGCCGAGCGAGGAATCATAATCGCCGCACATGCCGGCATCCGACATATAGGCCGTGCCGCCATTCAGGATCTGCGCGTCCGCGGTCGGCACATGTGTGTGCGTGCCGACGACGAAGCTCGCGCGGCCGTCGACGAAGTGACCGAAACACTGCTTTTCGCTCGTCGCCTCCGCATGGAAATCGAAGACGATGGCATCCGCCTGCTCTTTCAGCGGGCAGGCATCGAGAATGGCTTCTGCCGACTTGAAGGGATCATCCAGCTCCGGATGCATGAAAACGCGGCCCATGATGTTGGCGACGAGGACGCGGGCGCCGTTGCGGGCGTAATAGAGGCCGGAGCCGCGGCCGGGCGTGCCGACCGGATAGTTGGCGGGGCGCAGGAACTGGTCGTGGCGCTCGCAGAAAATAACGGCTTCCTTCTGGTCCCAGACATGGTTGCCCGTCGTCACGACATCAGCGCCGGCGTTGATCGTCTCGAGGAAGATGTCCTCGGTAATGCCGAAGCCGCCGGCGGCATTCTCGCCGTTGACGATGACGAAATCGAGCTTCAGGTCGGATACGAGGCCCGGCAGGCGGTCCCACACCGCAGTCCGTCCCGTCTTGCCAACCATGTCACCCAGAAAAAGCAGCCGCATTCACTATCCAATCACTTCCGAAACGAAATTGAGTCCGCTCTCGGTCAAAATCGCGTCAAGACGGACATCATGCGGCTCAGCCGGTACTGATGGCACTTCTTGGCAATCGAATGCAATGCCGATCAGCCGCGGATTCAAGCCTTTTTGATGCAAACGCTCGATAGCGCGGTCGTAGTGGCCCGCTCCGTAGCCTATGCGATGGCCGCTTCTGTCGAAGGCCGAAAGCGGTACGAGCATGACGTCCGGGTCCAGCACCGCCGCATCAGGTCCCGGTCCGAAGGTTCCGAATCCGACCGGAACCAAGGGCGCGCCTGCGACAAGCTCGCGAAAGACGATGGTGTTGCGATCAAGAATGACAGGCACGCAAAGCCGCGCGCCGCGCTCCCGCAACCGCGCCATCAACGGCCTTATATCCACTTCGGAGCGGATCGGCAGGAAACCGGAGATGATCTCCCCTGGCCCGACATCGATTGCCTGTCCGCCATGCACCGCCATGGCGAGGGCTTTTTCGATACGATCTTCCGTTGGAATAGCGTCGCGCGCCGCGAGACGCTCGCTGCGATATCGGGCTTTCAGTTCTTTGAGGCTCATCGGATCTTCGCAAATATCTATGATATCACGAAAACATAATGAGCCGGCCGCCCGTTGCAAAGCGCGAAAACGACATCCAGCCCTAGCAGAAAGAGGTCCGCTCTTTCAGTCCTTGCGGATGATCGACAATTTTCCGTCGCCATCCACATGCGCACGAACATTTTCGTAATTTCGCAGCATCGTGTGATCGGTTTCGATCGGATGCGAATGCGTCGCGGTGATAACCACCACATCCGCACCGGCCGCCTCACCCGCCTTGACGCCGGCCAAGACGTCTTCAAACACCAGGCATTCCGATGGGCTGAGGCCGAGGCGCTGCGCGCCGAGGATATAGCCCTGCGGATCAGGCTTGCCCACTTTCACGTCTTCGGCGGTGACCATAAAGCGCGGAACCGGGATGCCGGCAGCATCCAGCCGCGCCAGCGCCAGCCGATAGGGCGACGAGGTGACGATCGCCCAGCGCTCCGGCGGCAACGATGCAAGGAAATCGACGGCGCCCGGCAGCGCAATCACACCCTCGACATCCGCAATCTCGGCTTCGGTGATCTTCAGCGCCTCTGCAATCGGATCGACGCCCGGCAGATTCAACTGGCCGATCGTATCGACGCCGCGCTTGCCGTGCATGGTCGGCATGAACTTCTCGACATCAAGACCCTGGGCGCGCGCCCAGTTGCCCCAGACACGTTCGGCAGTGGCGATCGAATTGATGATCGTGCCGTCCATGTCGAACAGGAAGCCGGAATAGGTCTTGGAGAAGGCGGAATTCGTTGCAGCGGACAAGAGCGGACCTTTCTGGATAAGACGTTGAGCGCCTGCGCGCAAACGCGGCGCTCATGATATGCCCTTCCCGACTAACGGCAGCCGTCGAAAGAAGCAAATAAATGCTGGGCAGGACGCTCGGGAAAAATCAGCTGGAGACAATGAGTAGAGAAAGACGGAGAGGGCGCGCGGCAGCAAGAGATGCCGCGCGCCATGAGCATTATTCGCCGAGGCGGCTCTTCAGACCCTTGATGATGTAGTTCGCCAGTGCCTCATAGTCGTCATCGAAATGGTGACCGCCATCCATGGCGATCACTTCGGCGCCAGTGCTCTTCAGCAACGGGCATGCGACATCCTCGTCATCGTCCTTGCCGTAGACGCATTGCACCATCTTCGGATTGATCGACTTCAGATCGTTGACGGGATCGCCGCCCTTGCCCTCGCTCGAAGCGCCTAGCCAGCCCATGACCGAAATCACATAGTCGACCTTCTGCGACAAGGACAATAGCGACATCTGGACGATCTTGTCCTTTTCGGCCTGAGGCAGGCGATTGTAGCTCGCCGGCAGCACGTCGGCGCCGAAGGAATAGCCAACCAGCACCACATGCTTGACCTTGAAGCGCTTGGTGTAGAAGTCGATGATCCGGCCGAGGTCGTTCGCAGTCTGCTGCGGATCCTTCTCGGTCCAGAAATAATGCAGGGTATCGACGCCCACGACCGGAATACCCTGATCCTGCAGATAGCTGCCGACTTCCTTGTCGATGTCGCGCCAGCCGCCGTCGCCGGAATAGACGATCGCGAGCGTATCCTCGGTCGGCGTCGTTTCCATGACATCGAGGGGCAGGCCGAGAGGCGACTTGGAGCTGTCGATCGTCTTCATCAGATCGGCGAGCGATGCCTCAAGCGTCGCATAGGTGTCTGCATTGTCCGAATCCGTGGTTTGGACTTCGGGATGGTCCTTCTGGATATCCTCGACGTGGTCGCGCCCGTCCTTCGGCGCATTGGCTGTGAACGTCACGAGGATCGGGTTCGGCAAGGCACCTTCCTGCAGGCCGAAGGACACCATGTCGCCATCGGTCTTCTTCTCGGCCGGCGTGCAAAGCTCCTGCTTCAGGCCGATGCCCGCGGTCGGATCGACAGCCAGCGTACCGGCAACCGTCGCATCCGGGGTCTGCGCGGCGATCGTCAGCGCCATGGCGCCCCCGGCACCGACGCCGGCGATGATGGGCAGCTGATAGGTGCTGTCGGCAAAGGAACGCTGCACCTGCTGGCTGAGCGACTCCAGATCCGAGACGATGTAGATGCAGCCATCATTCTGGCTGACATCGTATTTGTTGAGCGAAGCCAGGAAGGACGGATAATCGATACCGATCACGAGCGAACCGTTGGCGACCAGCTTGTCGGCAACCGCCTTTTCCTTGTCGCCCCAGCCGGCGAGATCGGAAATCAGTACGACTTCGTTCGAAACCTTGCCCTGTGGGCGCATGATGTGCGGCGCCGGGATCATACCCAGATCATATTTGGCATCGTCGGCTTCCGCCCGTGCCGGACCCGACACCAGCAGGCCCATCGACACCATACATGCGAAAGCCAATGACATTGCGTATTTCAAGATCATTTCCTCACGACCCCCTTAAGTCCGCCCCCGATGAGGAATGTGGCATCCATCAACGCGATCATTGGACTTACACCTCCCGAAACAGCCAGGTAGCGTGGCTGCCATTCGGGATGGAACTTGGATTTGAAGGCACGAAGCCCTTTGAAGTTATAGAAGCGCTCGCCATGCTCGAAGACAGTCCCACCGACCCTGTCCCAAACCGGCGCCGATTCCCGTCTCGACATGCCCGATAGCGGTGCCATGCCGAGGTTGAAACGCTGAAAGCCCTGGCCTTTGAGGTATTCGAGGATCTGCACGAACAGGAAATCCATCGAACCCTTCGGGGCATCGGGCGAAAAACGCATCAGGTCGACGGACCCCTCCTCCTTGGTCTCCGTCATCAGGATATTCGCAAAAGCGACGATATTACCATCCTTTTTCAACACGCCGATCGGCTGCGAGCACACGTAGTCCGGATCGAACGCGCCAAGCGAGAAGCTCTTTTCCTTGGCATTGTGATCGGCCAGCCATGTATCGGACACATGGGCAAGCTGATCCATGACTTCAGGTATATCTTGAGGTTCGATAACGGCAAATTCTAGTCCATCGCGCACCGCGCGGCTGGCCGTCTGCCTGAGATTGGCCCATTTACCACCCTTGAGCTCGAAATTGGCAAGATTGACCACGGCCAATTCACCGAGCTTATAGGCACGCAGGCCCGCATCGGCGCAATAGGACAGAAGTGCGGGCGAGATCTGGTAGAACACCGAGCGGCAACCCGCCGCGCGCGCAGTCTCGACGAAACGCCAGATCAGATCGGGCAGCGCCTGACGCGGACCGACTGGATCGAAAAGCGCGATCCACGAGCGGCCCTGCTTGCCGTACATGATGAAGGCATCGCCCTTTTCCGAGAACATGATGTTCTTGTCGCCCATGCGCACCAGATTGGCATCGGCCACGCCTTGCTTGCGGACGATTTCGACGGCACGCGTCACCGCATCGTCGGTCACGGGCTCCAGGCGCTTCGTCGCCGGGCGCAGAAGGCTGAAGATCGCGATCGCCGAGGACAGGATGGAAATGCCGAGGGCCGCGCGAAGCCCGCGCGGCGCCTCGTCGGCGAATTCGAATTGCCACCAGAGCTGATTGCTGTACCCGACATCGCGATAGACGAAGAACAGCACCACGATCGCGCCGATGCAGATGACGGCAATGGCCGTCAGCCATCCGGCCGTCAGCGTCTGGTTGAGCAGCGAGGCCGGCCGCTTGAATAGGCGGCGGCTGACGACGAGGCTGAAGACGAAGAAGGCCAGCAATCCGGCTTCGACGATGGCGATGGCCTTCAGCAGCGACAGGAACAGGGCAAGCAGCGCCGAAAAGCTCGATACCCACCAGGCGCCGTCCAGGCGCTGGCTGAGGCCGCGCGCAGCCACGATGATTGCCAGCCCAAGAAGGCTCGAAAGAAAATGCGCACTTTCGACCAGCGATAGCGGCAGATAGTCGGACAGCACGATCAGGTTCTGATCCGGCGTCGGCGTGACGCTCGAGAAGACCAGCATCATGCCGAGCAATAGCGCAAAGGCAGACAAGAGCTGCGGCATGACGCGGGCGCCGATGCGGCGCATGCTGGAAGCCACCGGATGATCGACGAAACGGCGCAGCTCCGCCACCGAGATCGCGGCGATCGCGATGACAAGCGGGATGACGTTGTAGATGACGCGATAAAGAACCAGCGAGCTCAGAACGGCGTCTTCATTCACGGAACTGCCGAGCCAAGCGATAATAATCGTCTCGAAAACACCGAAGCCGGCCGGAACATGGCTGAGCACGCCGAGACCGACAGCAATGGCGTAGATGGCGAAGAAGCCCGGCCAACCGATGGAGGTTTCCGGCAGCAGCACATAGAGCACGGTGGCCGAGGCTGCGATATCGAATGCGGTGACCAGGAACTGCCGCGACCATGTGCGCGAATCCGGCAGCCGGACCTCGACCGGCCCGATGCGCACCTCGCGGCCGTTGCGGCCGGCATAGACCACGAAGGCAAGCGCCGCAAGAATGGCGATGGCGATCAGCCGCAGCCACAAGCCATCGACGCCGATCAGCGGGCCGATCTCATCGGCGATGACCAGAAGCGCGATAGCACCGACGGCGGCCAGGCCGAGACCGAAGGCGAGCGTTACGAAAGCGATGACGCGGGTGATGTCGTCGGGCGACAGCCCGAGCCGGGTATAAGCACGATAGCGGATCGCGCCGGCGCTGAGCGCGCCGAAACCCGCCGTGTTGCCGACCGCATAGGCGCTGAAGGAGGTCAGCGCCACATGCGGAAACGGCAACCGCTTGCCGATATATTCGAGCGCATTCTGGTCATAGAAGATCAGGGAGGCGAAGCTCAGGCCGGTAAACAACAGCGCCAGCAGCACCGAGGAGATCTTCGTCGTCGTCAGGGCGTGGACGACGTCGTCATAGCGCACCTCGGTCGTCAGGTCGTAGATCGCATAGGCGGCGATGCAGAAGACGGCGACGGTGAGGAAAGCGACGATCAGCGCCCGGAAGCGGTTCAACAAACCGACGATACCGCCACGTTCTTCCAATTCCTCATCGGCATTTTCCAGATCGATTGGGCTCGACATGCTCTACCTGTTTATAGTGATCTTCGCCGGTTCCGACTGTTCGGGTATTTATTCAGTAATATCGACGACCCGTCTCGAGTTGCCGTATACACTTCTTTCGACAAGCCCGTTGTGACGCGCGCTCCCATCATTCTAAATTTAGGCAATTTTGGCGCAGGCCCCGTCCCGCCAGCAATGAATCTGTTATTATTTAAAGGATTTTGTCATTCACCCGGCTTTTGAGCTTATCCACACACAAAAGTGATCTTCCCATCCCATCCTGAGCGCCCTCACTACCAACGCTACTCTTCTTCCGATTGTCCGAAGCCTACTACAACGTGCGATGGATATCCATCGCACGGTATCAACCGCACTTCCGAGTGGCTGAATCCGGAAAGAGATAGGCCCGGCGCCGCAATCGGCACCGAGCCACTGACTGATAGCCAGGAAAGGGATCGGGGCGGTAGCAACCGTCGATACGGGTTTGCCGGAACTCAGCGATCCGGCGCTTCCGCCGGTTCGCCGCGCATTTCACTCAGGAAGAACCCTTCACGCAGATTGATACCGTATTCGACGAAGGCTTTCATGCAGCAGAGCATCTGGGTCCAGCCCTCGCAGTTCAGATAGGTGCTGCGGCGGCCGGCCTCGTCCTCGCGCCAGCCCGATTCCTCGATGATGACAAGCGTGCCGCCATCCTCCAGCGCATCGAAAGTCATCTCCACTTTGGTTCTGTAACGGACGCCGTCCTCGCCGGTGCCGCCTTCCCAGTGAAGGACGATGCGCTTGTTGGTCTCCACTTCATCGACCTCGACGGGGGCGTTCTTCCACCAGATGACGGTCGTTCCCGCCACTAGGGGCGCGCTCGCCCCGCCGACAGTGGTGAAGTAGCTCGAAAGCTTCTTCGGGTTGACGACAGCATCGAAGACTTCATCCACCTTGCGGCCGATCCGTCCTGAAATCCGAACATTCAATGTCATGGCATCTCCTCCATCATTTGTTTGTCGTTATCGCTCCATTGCGAATGACCTCATTATGTTATAAAAACATAACATGTCAAACGAATCGGATAGCGATCTCATTTTCAAGGCCCTTGCGCATCGTCGGCGGCGCGAAATCCTGGACATGCTCAAGGATGCACCGCGCACGACGGGCTCGCTCTGCGAGGCTTTCACGGATATGGACCGCTGCACCGTGATGCAGCACCTGAAAGTGCTTGAAGATGCAGACCTAGTGATCGCCAGGAAAGAAGGACGCGAGCGCTGGAACCACCTGAACAGCTTGCCGATCAAGCAAATCCATGATCGCTGGATCAGCGCCTATGCCGGCCATGCCCTCTCCATCCTCGATCAGCTGAAGAACGATCTGGAGGGCTAAAAAAGATGGTTGGGGTTCGGAGAAAGCCGGATTTAGGCTGCGCCGGCGCGGCCCAACAACCGTTTCAGCCTGTCGCTCGTCCCGTCCTCTTCGAGCGGCGTATAGACGACCAGCTTCATGTCGGCACGGTCCATGACGGCAAGCGCGGTATATTCGAATGTCATCAAGCCGCCCTCCGGATGGCGCAGACGCTTGTGACCTGTCAGCGGTCGCAGCACATCCTGTCTCGGCCACCAGGCGCGAAATTCGGGGCTCGCCTGCGTCAACGTGGCGATCAGCCGCTCGAAGTCGGGATCGCCGGCATAACGGGCACTATCGGCACGGAACATCGCCAACGAATTCGCGGCCACGATCTCCCAATCGACAAGAAGCTGCCGATGCGCAGGATCGGTAAACACCCGATGGACGCTGTTGCGCGCGTCCCCCTGCAGCAGGGCGTAATCGCCGAAAAGTGCGACTGCGGCGGCATTCCAGGCCAGCACATCCCAACGCCGGCCGAGAACATAGGCCGGTTGGCCCCTAAGGCTCGCAAGCATGCGCCGCAGAGCGTCTGGTACATCCTCAGGACCGCGCGAAGGAGCTTCCGCAGACGGCCGATCACTCAGCGTAAAGAGATGCCGCCGCTCGGCCGGATCGAGGCGTAGCGCGTCGGCCAGCGCCGACAGAACCTCCGTGGAGGGGCGGACATCCCGGCCCTGTTCCAGCCATGTGTACCAAGTGGTGCCGACACCGGCGAGAAGCGCCACTTCCTCGCGCCTGAGCCCCGGCGTGCGCCGCCGAAACCCTTCCGGAAGCCCGACGCCTGCGGGCGTCAGTTTTTCCCGGCGGGAGCGCAGAAAGGCGCCGAACTCGCGACGCCTGGCTTCAAGAATGGTCTGGCTCTGGTTGATGGTCATGCTTTATCATAGCAGGATCAATACTAGGATAAAGTCAGAACTGTTTGCCGCGTTCACAAGCTGCCAAATATCCATCATGCAGATAACGAGAAGGCGGTTGCTATGGATATGAGCGGCAAGACGGTCCTGATTACAGGCTCGACGGATGGTGTCGGGCGCCGAGTTGCGGAACGACTGGCAGCAGCAGGTGCGACGGGGATCGTTCATGGTCGCGACAAGACCCGCGCGGAAGAACTGATCTCCCGCATCCAGGATACGGGCGGCAAAGCGGCCTATTATCTCGCCGACCTTTCCTCGCTGGAAGAGGTCCGCACTCTGGCCGACGCCATCGAGCGCGACTACGGTCGCCTTGATGTCCTGATCAACAATGCCGGCATCGGCACCAGTGGCAGCGACGCCGGGCGCCAGGTAAGCCGAGACGGATACGAGCTGCGCTTTGCGGTGAATTATCTCGCCGGCTTCCTGCTGACGCGCCGGCTCCTGCCTCTGTTGAAGGCAAGCACTCCCGCCCGCATCGTCAATGTGTCTTCCGTCGGCCAGCAAGCCATCGACTTCTCCGATGTCATGCTGACGCGCGGCTATAGCGGCGTGCGCGCCTACTGCCAGAGCAAGCTGGCGCAGATCATGTTCACCTTCGATCTCGCCGAGGAGCTTGCCGGCTCCGGCATCACCGCCAACTGCCTGCATCCGGCGACCTATATGGATACGACCATGGTGCGTCAGGCAGGCGTTGCACCGCTAAGCTCTGTCGAGCAAGGGGCCGATGCCATCCTCAATCTGGCCGCCGACACCGCTCTGGAAGGACACACCGGCCTCTATTACGACGGACTGCGCCCATCCCGCGCCTCTGCTCAAGCCTATGACGCGACGGCGCGACAGCGCCTGCGGACACTCAGCCAGAGCCTTGCCGGCCTCGCCTGAACCACATCTCCCAACACTCCCCTACCCCAGAAAGGAGACACCTATGTCGTCTCAACACGTCGCCATTATCGGCGGCTCCTCCGGCATCGGTCTTGCGACCGCCGGCCATCTTCTCGAAAAAGGCTATCGCGTTACCATCACGGGTCGCGATGCCGCCAAGCTCCAGGCAGCTGAGCAGAGCCTCGACGGCGATATTGCCGCCGTGACCATGGATGCTGCCGACTTTGCCGGCCTTGCCGAGGCCTTCCAGGCACTCGGACCGGTCGATCATCTCGTCCTGGCATTGGGCGGCGGCAATGGCGCCGGCCCTTTCGCCACGATCGACCTCGCCGATCTCAGGAAAGGCTTCGAGCAGAAAACGATGGCGCATTTCGCCTGCGCCCAGGCTTGCCTTCCGCATCTTTCGAAGCAAGGCAGCATCACCTTCGTCTCTGCCGTCTCGGCACAGGCGGCGATGCCCGGAACCGCAGGGCTCGGAGCCATCAATGCCGCCATAGCCGTCCTGGCGCCGATCCTCGCCGTCGAACTCAAGCCGGTCCGGGTAAATTGCGTGTCGCCCGGCGTCGTCGATACTCCCTGGTGGGATTTCACCGCAGAGCAGAGGGAGCAAACCTTTGCCGGCTTTGCGGCACGCACGCCGGTTGGCCGCGTCGGCAACCCACGGGAAATCGCCGAAGCCATCGCCTTCCTGATCGGCAACGGCTTCACTAGCGGCCACACGCTGATCTGCGACGGCGGCATCCGCCTCGGCTAGTAATCACCGCGCCGTTGCCGACATCATCGGACAATAGCGCCCTCAGTCGTTGCGAACGCGGGCCTGAAGCTGGGTCAGGATCTCGATCAGCCGCGGCGCCATCTCACGGATTTCGACCAGATGAATTGAACTGAGCATTTGGAGAACCTTTTCGGACTTTTCCGTCAATTGCAGCGTCTGCCGGCGCTTGTCCGTTGGATCGGGATGACGGGTGACATAGCCGCCGTCGATCAGGCGCCCCACAAGTTCTGTCGCGGTATGCGGTGCGATCAGCAGCTTTTCCGCGAGCATGCCGATCGTCATCGCCTCGGCGGCGCCATTCCCTTTGATCGCCAGCAACGCCTGATGCTGCTGTGGAGGCAGGCCCGCCTCCTGCGCCGCGGACGTGCTGAAATCCATGAACTTGCGCAGGGTATAGCGCAGCGTCGCCAGCGCCTCATAGTCAGCCTGCGAAAGAGCTTCATCCAAACGTCGCACCATCAAAATCGTCCTCATTGCCGCTATTCGCGGTCCTCAAGCATATCGCGCAAAATCTTCAGCGGTTTTGCGGCAACCCTATGCTCTGGATCAAGAACCAAAAGTGCCGAAACCGAATCTTGCAGATCGCAATGCACATCGGTTGATTTATATCGCATTACGATATATTTGCCGTCTCCAAGCGGGGAACGGCTGAAAGGCGGTCCCGCGCGCTTGGAGCATTCCAGGAAAAGTGCGCAGCGGTTTTCCGTCCGGAATGCGTAAGAATACGAAAATAGAGCGCTTTCGCTATTCGAAGAAAAGCGGAAATGCTCTGGCACAGAAGGCCTCCCATGCAGGACATACCCACCTCACAAAGTCACAGCCACGATTTCTCCGGCGGGGCCTCCCGCAAGGACAATGGCGATTTCACCACGGACAAGCGCGTCCTGATGCTGATTGCCATGGCGCTCGTCGTCGGCACCGGCGGCGCCTTCGCTGCCTGGGTACTCATCAACCTCATCGCGCTCGTCAGCAATGCGGTCTGGCTGTTCAGGATCAGCACCGAGCCGCTCTCCTTTGCCACGGTGGCACGCTCGCCTTGGATGGTCGCCGCTCCCATCCTGGGCGGCCTCGTCATCGGCCTGATGGCACGTTACGGCTCTGAGAAAATTCGCGGCCACGGCATTCCCGAAGCCATCGAGGCGATCCTGATCGGCGGCAGCCGCATGTCGCCGAAGGTGGCGGTGCTGAAGCCGCTTTCATCGGCGATCTCGATCGGTTCCGGCGGTCCATTCGGCGCGGAAGGTCCGATCATCATGACGGGCGGCGCCATCGGTTCGCTCTTTGCGCAGTTCTTTCATATGAGTGCCGCCGAGAGAAAGACCCTGCTTGTTGCCGGCGCTGCGGCCGGCATGACGGCGGTGTTCGGCACGCCGATCGCGGCCGTCATGCTTGCCGTCGAACTGCTGCTCTTCGAATGGAAGCCGCGCAGCTTCATCCCGGTCGCGGTCGCAGCCTGCGTCTCGGTCGTCTGGCGGCCGCTCCTGATCGGCAGCGGCGCGCTCTTCCCCGTGCATTTCGACATGTCGCTCTCCTGGTGGGGCATCGTGCTCGCCGCTGGCCTCGGCATCGTCTCCGGCCTGCAATCCGGCCTGCTGACGACTTTGCTCTATAAGATCGAGGATGCCTTCGAGAAGCTGCCGATCCACTGGATGTGGTGGCCCGCACTCGGCGGCCTCGTCGTCGGGCTCGGTGGGCTGATCGAGCCACGCGCGCTGGGCGTCGGCTACGACATCATCGCCGATCTCCTGCATAGCCGCATCGCCGTCGGGGCCGTTCTGGCAATCCTGTTGGTCAAGGCGGGCATCTGGCTGGTGGCACTGTCCTCTGGCACATCGGGCGGCGTCCTGGCGCCGCTGCTCATCCTCGGCGGAGCCCTCGGCTGGCTGGTCGGCCTCGCCCTGCCCGGCGATCCCGGTTTCTGGGCGATGCTCGGCATGGCGGCGATGATGGGAGGCACGATGCGCGCTCCGCTGACGGGCACATTCTTCGCCGTCGAGCTGACCGGTGATACGAGTGCGCTGGTGCCCCTGCTTGCGGCAACAGTCGCGGCCTATGCCGTCACTGTCCTTCTGCTGAAACGATCGATTCTGACGGAAAAGATCGCCAGGCGTGGCCAGCACATTACCCGCGAATACGGCATCGATCCGTTTGAGCTGACCCGTGCTCGCGACATCATGATCGCCAAGGTGGACACCTTGCCAGCCTCCATGCGCCTGTCGGAAGCGCTAGCGCAGATGACGGAGCAGCCGGATGCGCATCGCTTCTATCCAGTCGTCGGAGAGAATGACCGCCTCGTCGGCATGATCTCGCGCGCCGATGCTTTGCGCTGGCAGGGCGAACCGGAGCTCTTGGATCAGTCGCTCTATGACGTGATCTCGGATACGTCTCTTCCCGTTGCCTATGCCGAAGATACCGTGGGACGCGTTGCCGATATCATGATCCATGCCGATACGGGACGTGTTCCCGTCGTCGAACCGCAGACCGGCCGCCTCGTGGGCCTCATCGCCCGTAAGGATCTGCTGCGGCTGCGCACCGCGACCAATCGCGCGGAGCTGGAACGCGGCGCTTACCTGCGATCCAAAGGCTAAGGGGGAGGAGTGGCGTCAGCGCGGCAAAAGAACTGCGCGGCGCCTTCCTTGGCCATCTGCCGGAAAATTTAAGAGCGATCCACGACGACCGATGGATGTTTACGATCCTGGGTGCCTACAAACGTAGGTGGGCACCGTGTGTCCAGGCCCACGGGCCTGGTCAGGGACAGCTCCCTTTGGATCGAGTATGGCCCCAGGGATTGTGGTTCCTGTCGGGAAGCGCAGACCGCCTGAACTATATAAAGAGCTTTGAAGCTTTCTACCAGAGGGCACCGATGGGCAGCCCCAGAAATAACTCAAGCCTGCTCGACGCCCGGCCGCTCTAAAAGCTTCTCGGTGATGCCGTGAATGCGCGTCGTCACCTCATCGATGACGCTTGCCAGCGTCTCCTCGGCCCGCGCATTGGCTGCCACGGTCGTATCGCGGGTGCTGGTCAGGGCTTCCAGCTCCGTTTCCAGCGAAGACACGCGCCGGGTCAATTCGCTCACCTCGTCCATGATCATGATGCCGGCCATGACGGTCACCCGGAGATCGCCGATCTCACCGAACTGGCTCTTCAAATGCATGACATAACGGTCGAAGCGATTGGCAAGATCCGTCAGATGGCCTTCCTGGCCTTCTTCACAGGCCATCCGGTAGGCTTTGCCGTCGATCGTTACCGTTACTTGTGCCATTCGACTTTCCGATCATTGCCGCGCTGCGACGGCTGCCTCCCGAGGGATCAGCGGTCCAGCACGGCTCTTATGGTTTCCATCGCCGTGACGAGCCGGCGCGACACTTCGCGATTGACCTCTTCCAGCCGGTTCGCACGGAACTCGGCCTGGTCCAATTCCTGAGCAAGGCGGGACCGATCGGCGTGAACCCTGCGGACCTCGCCTTCTATATCGCTCTGCGCCCGTTCCCGCTCGAACCGTCCGTCAACCGCGCTCTCCAAAGTCGAAAGCGCCTGGCGCAATTGGGCGAGCGCCGCGTCCACCGTTTTGCCTGAAGGTGTCATACCCTTCGCATCTCCGCGCAAGGCCCGAATCAAAACATCCGGCCACTTGTCTGATTTCGCAACAATATTCAACTCGGCAACAGCACGTCAATAAAGGCTGTCATGTGGCAGCCCCCCTATTCTGTGGATGAATGCCGCCTTTGCCGCCTGCACAGGCCTTGTCGCATGATTGTCGTCTTTTGTAAAAGTGAACGGGCAAATGTCAAAAAATTGCCCCGAGAGGCTTGTATTGGGTCCTCGATTTATTGACTTGCTCGCCCTAACTGCTATGTCTCGACCGCCTGAGGCGACGTTGAAAATGGCGTTCGGAAGAGCGTCTCCCCTTCACCCGCCTTTCAACCGATGACCCTCCTCCCCAAGCGTGTGGCCATCCCCCGAACCCGGAACACTGCGGAAAAACCCATGAACTCTCGCGAACAACACGACCGGATGGCGAATGCGATCCGTTTCCTTGCCATGGATGCTGTCGAGAAGGCCAATTCCGGTCACCCCGGTTTGCCGATGGGGATGGCTGATGTCGCCACCGTTCTCTTTAGCAAATATCTGCGCTTCGATCCGAAGAACCCGCTTTGGCCGGACCGCGACCGCTTCGTCCTGTCGGCTGGCCACGGCTCGATGCTGCTTTATTCGGTCCTCTATCTGACCGGCTATCCCGACATGACGGTCGAAGAGCTCACACGCTTCCGCCAGCTCGGCTCCAAGACCGCCGGCCATCCGGAATACGGTCACGCCACCGGCATCGAAACCACCACCGGCCCGCTCGGCCAGGGCATTGCCAATGCCGTCGGCATGGCGATCGCCGAACGCAAACTGCGCGAGGAATTCGGCTCGGAACTTCAGGATCACTACACCTACGCCATGTGCGGCGACGGCTGCCTGATGGAAGGCATCAGCCATGAAGCGATCGCGCTGGCCGGCCACCTCAAGCTCAACAAGCTGATCCTGTTCTGGGACAACAACTCCATCACCATCGACGGCGCGGTCTCATTGTCGGATTCGACCGACCAGATCATGCGCTTCAAGGCCGTTCACTGGAACACGATCGAAATCGACGGTCACGACCAGGCCGCCATCGCTGCGGCCATCGAAGCCGCACACAAGTCCGACCGCCCGACGTTGATCGCCTGCAAGACGATCATCGGCTTCGGCGCTCCGAACAAGCAGGGTACGCACAAGGTCCATGGCTCGCCGCTCGGCGCCGAGGAAATTGCCGCGACCCGCGTCGCGCTCAACTGGCCCTACGAGCCCTTCGTCATCCCGAACGACGTCCTCGGTGAATGGCGCGCTGCCGGCGAGCGCTCCGTCGGCACTCGCGAGGCCTGGGAAGGCCGCCTTGCTGCCGCCGACCCGGCCAAGAAGGCCGAGTTCACCCGCCGCTTCGATCACAAGCTGCCGGCCGGATTCGACGCCGCCATCAGCGACTACAAGAAGAAGCTCGCGGAAACCAAGCCGACGGTCGCGACCCGCAAGGCATCGGAAGATGCGCTCGAAGTCATCAACGGCTTCATTCCGGAGACGCTCGGCGGCTCGGCCGACCTGACGCCGTCGAACAACACCAAGACCAGCCAGATGAAGTCGATCACCCCGACTGATTTCTCCGGCCGTTACATGCACTGGGGTATCCGCGAACACGGCATGGCTGCCGCGATGAACGGCATCGCGCTCCACGGCGGTCTCATTCCCTATAGTGGCGGCTTCCTGATCTTCTCGGATTATTGCCGTCCGCCGCTGCGCCTCGCTGCCCTGATGGGCATCCGCGCCATCCATGTCCTGACGCATGATTCCATCGGCGTCGGCGAAGACGGCCCGACCCACCAGCCGGTCGAGCAGGTCGCAAGCCTGCGCGCCATCCCGAACTTCCAGCTCTTCCGCCCGGCGGATGCAACAGAAACGGCGGAATGCTGGCAGATCGCCATCAAGACGACCAACCGTCCGTCCGGTCTCGCCCTGACCCGTCAGAACCTGCTGGCCGCTCGTACCGAGTACAGCGAGAAGAATCTCTGCGAACTCGGCGCCTACACGCTGGCCGGCAATGCCGATGCCAAGGTGACGATCTTCGCTTCAGGCTCCGAAGTCGAACTCGCCGTCGCCGCCCGCACCGTTCTCGAAGGCAAGGGCGTCTCCACGCGGGTCGTTTCGGTTCCCTGCACCGAACTCTTCTTCGAGCAGCCGGACGCCTACCGCAAGGAAGTCATCGGTAACTCGCCGGTCAAGGTTGCCGTCGAAGCTGGCGTTCGCGAAGGCTGGGATGCCTTCATCGGACCGGAAGGCGCCTTTATCGGCATGAAGAGCTTCGGCGCTTCGGCTCCGTACAAGGACGTCTACAAGCATTTCGGCATCACCACCGAAGCCGTTGTTGCCGCTGCTGAGGCAAAGCTTTCCTGAGGGCGCTGACAAGCGCTCTCAAATCCCATAGATAAACACCCTGAATGAAAGGGAGTGACATTCATGACTGTAAAAGTAGCCATCAACGGTTTTGGCCGTATCGGCCGTAACGTCCTGCGCGCAATCGTCGAATCCGGCCGCACCGACATCGAAGTCGTTGCCATCAACGATCTCGGCCCGGTCGAAACCAATGCTCATCTGCTGCGTTACGATTCCATCCATGGCAAATTCCCCGCCGAAGTGAAGGTCGAAGGCGACACGATCATCGTTGGCGGCGGCAAGCCGATCAAGGTCACGGCGATCAAGGATCCGGCAACCCTGCCGCACCGCGATCTCGGTGTTGACATCGCCATGGAATGCACGGGCATCTTCACCGCCCGGGACAAGGCCGCCGCTCACCTGACGGCCGGCGCCAAGCGCGTCATCGTTTCGGCTCCTGCCGACGGCGCCGACCTGACCGTCGTTTTCGGCGTCAACCACGACCAGCTCACCAAGGAGCATTTGGTCATCTCCAACGCGTCCTGCACCACGAACTGCCTGGTGCCGGTGGTCAAGGTTCTCGACGACGCGGTCGGCATCGACCACGGCTTCATGACGACAATCCACTCCTACACCGGCGACCAGCCGACGCTGGACACCATGCACAAGGATCTGTACCGCGCCCGCGCCGCAGCCCTGTCCATGATCCCGACGTCGACGGGCGCAGCAAAGGCTGTCGGTCTCGTTCTGCCGCACCTCAAGGGCAAGCTCGACGGCACGTCGATCCGCGTTCCCACGCCGAACGTCTCGGTTGTCGACTTCAAGTTCGTGTCCAAGAAGGCAACGACGGTCGGCGAAATCAACGAAGCCATCAAGGCTGCATCGAACGGCAAGCTGAAGGGCATCCTCGGCTACACCGACGAGCCGCTGGTTTCCCGCGACTTCAATCATGACAGCCACTCGTCGATCTTCGCGACCGACCAGACCAAGGTCATGGAAGGCAACTTCGTGCGCGTCCTGTCCTGGTACGACAACGAGTGGGGCTTCTCCAGCCGCATGTCGGACACGGCCGTTGCCTTCGCCAAGCTGATCTGATCATGGCCTTCCGCCCGCTCCTTCCGACGACAGTCCGCTGGCGTCCCTTGGAAGGAGACGGGCTGGAGCACCTGACGATCGCTCCTATCGACAATGCCGGCGCTGCGGCCATCCGCGCTGCCGGCATTATCATTGGTGCCCGCGGCGGCACGCCCTACGGCGTCTCTTACCGCATCGACTGCACCGCCGATTGGGCCGTTCTTTCCTTCTCGGTCGAAACCACCGATGGCCGCCGCCTGGCGCTGATCTCGGATGGCAAGGGACACTGGCGCACCGAGCATGGCATGACGCTGCCGCAATTCGACGGCTGCATCGATATCGATCTCTATGGCTCGCCCTTCACCAACAGTCTGCCGATCCGCCGGTTGGAGATGACGCCCGAAAGCGGAACCGCCAAGCTCTCCATGCTCTATATCCCGTTCGACACCTTCGAACCGGTGCGCGACGGTCAGCACTATACCTGCATCGTGCCGGAGAAACTTTACCGCTATGCGGCCGAAGACCGGGATTTCACCGTCGAACTTCCGGTGGATGAGGATGGGCTCGTGATCGACTATCCAATCTATTTCAGGCGCGTGCACGTCTGAGCGAAGGCCTCGGTATTGAGCTCGACATCGGTATGGTCGCCTTTGAAGGCTCCGTCGCTGTCTGGCATGAAATCAACGAGCAGCGAGCTTGTGCATGGATCCTCGGGTCAAGCCCGAGGATGACGGGGCATTGGGGGTAGTCCTGTGGGCAAACGATAGTTTGCTTAGACAGGATTTCACTGTCACCACACAGTCAATCAGCGAAATGCATCTCCAAAGTCGCTATGTGTCTTTAGCCCATCCTCAAGCGCCGTCATCCTCGGGCTTGACCCGAGGATCCATACACAAGCCTTTCGGTATGGCCCAAGGCATCATGAGCACTTCATTCGCTATCCATCGATTTAAACGTTTCGGGCGGTAAGGTGATCTATTGTAGATTTCGAAGTGCATTCTTGGGTTTCAGAGGCCCAATCGCAATTGCCCTTCAAAACGCCCCAATCTTTGCTCCCCCTGCCCTGCTATGGTCCAGATTTACCAGTACATTTTGGGTAGGAAGTCTCCCAGGGCATTTCAAGCCGCTTCGCCGTTCTGGCAAAAGCGCATCACACCATGACGTCGCAATCTTCAGAGCGGGCTTCAATTATAAAGCTCTCCTCTGAATGAGGCTATATTTGCCAATATGGCCGGCAAGACTGCATGATGGGGTGACGAAGGGACTCCGGCATTCCGGGCTTTTAGCCCCAGCAGAGCAGCGGCGCACGGAAAAGGGGAAGAAAAGGTGGAGGCATTTTACGTCATCGTGCTGATCAGCACGGTTCTCATTCTCATTGCTGCCTTCTCCAGCCTCCTTGCTTTCCGCTTCGGCGCACCCCTGCTGCTGCTCTTCCTCATGATCGGCCTTGCCGCCGGAACGGACGGCCTCGGCATCGAATTCTCCAACAATTATCTCGCCTATATTCTCGGCTCCCTGGCGCTTGCCATCATTCTCTTCGATTCCGGCTATGGGACGCCGATCCAGGCCTTCAAGCTTGCTGCGGCACCCGCGCTGACCATCGCTTCCGTCGGCGTCATCGTAACGGCCGCATTGTTCGGCCTCGCGGCCACCTGGCTGCTCGGCTTTACCTGGCTTCAAGGGTTGCTGCTCGGCTCCATCGTCGCCTCGACGGATGCGGCGGCGGTCTTCTTCCTGCTGCGCATCGGCGGCATCAATATCCGTGACAAGGTACGCTCGACGCTGGAGGTCGAATCCGGCACCAATGACCCGATGGCGATCTTCCTGACGCTCGCCTTGGTCGAACTCCTGGCAAACGGCGAAGGCTATGCCGGCATCAACCTCGCCATGCTCGCCACCTTCGTCCAGCAGATGGGGCTAGGCGTCATACTCGGCCTGCTCGGCGGCATGATGATCGTCCTCATCGTCGGCCGCTTGGAAACCGACCGCGGCCTGACCCCCATCTTCGTGCTGGCGCTGGCACTCCTCGTCTTCTCGTTTACCGGCGCCGTCGGCGGCAGCGGCTTCCTGGCCGTCTATGTCGCAGGCATCTATGCCGGCAATCGCAAGCTGCCCGCATCCGCCTCGATCAAGCGTTTCCAGGACGGCATGACCTGGCTGGCGCAGATCATCATGTTCCTCGTTCTCGGCCTGCTCGCGACCCCATCGGAATTTCCGGCGATCGCCGTCCCTGCCGTCGCGCTGGCATTGTTCCTGATCTTCGTTGCCCGACCGATCGCCGTCTGGCTCTGCGTGCTGCCTTTCGACTACACGCAGCGGGAGACCGGCTTCGTCGCCTGGGTCGGTCTGCGCGGCGCCGTCTCCATTCTTCTGGCGATCATGCCGATCCTCGGCGGCCTGCAGGCCGGCCAGACCTATTTCAACGTCGCCTTCATCGTCGTGTTGGTGTCGCTGCTCGTCCAAGGCTGGACCATCAAACCGATGGCGCGCCGCCTCGGCCTCATCGTTCCCCCGCGCATGGGGGCGATCGACAAGGTCGAGGTCGACCTGCCGGGCACGGTCAACCACGAACTCCTCTCCTATCGTGTCGTGAAGGACAGCCCGGTCCTGCGCGGCGAACGCATTCCGCGCTGGGCGACGCCATCGCTCATCGTTCGCGATGGCAAGTCCATGCGCTATCAATATGCCGGCCGCCTGCGCGAAAACGATATCGTCTATCTTTTCGTCTCCCCCAATTATTCGCGTCTTCTCGACCGCATCTTCGCCAGCCGCGCGCCGGTCGATCCCGAGGATGCCGAATTCTTCGGTGCCTTCTCGATATCACCGCTGCGCCCCGCCGCGGACCTCGATGCCGCTTATGGGCCGGGGCTCCTCAGCGAACAGGAGAAAGGTCTTACCATCGCCGAGCTCATGCGCCATCGCCTTGGTGGCAAGGCCGACTATGCCGATCGCGTACGCCTCGGCGAGATTATTCTCATCGTCCGCGATCTCGACGAAAACGATCATATCCAATCCGTTGGAATGTCACTCGAGGCGGTGGAACCGCCCGTCATCATGCCGATCTTCATCAATCTCCACGATATTTTGAAGAGCGTCCGCGCCTATCTGCAGAAGCGGCGTGAGCGCGCGCATGAAGCTGTTGCGGACGAATCAACTACAGGCAAAAACGACGCCTGAAGGCCTTGAGCGACCCCTGGAAAAATGCGTGGCGGCTTTCCGTGCGGAATTGCCAAAAATCAGAGAAATAGAACCGTTCGGCGATCCGATGAAACGCCGAACGGTTCTTGCGTCTCCGATCATCCGTAGTATGGTCGGCGCGCTTTTCGCCACCAACAATATCGGATCCTCCCATGGCAGCCTTCAAAACTCTCGACGATCTCACCGACATCTCCGGCAAGCGCGTACTGGTGCGCGTCGACCTCAACGTGCCGGTCAAGGATGGCAAGGTCACCGATGCGACCCGCATCGAGCGGGTCGCCCCGACGATTCTCGAATTGTCCGAAAAGGGCGCCAAGGTCATTCTGCTTGCTCATTTCGGCCGCCCGAAGGATGGCCCCTCCCCGGACCTCTCCCTCGGCCTGATCGTGCCGGCGGTTGAAGAGGTCCTGGACCATGCCGTTCTCTTCGCTTCCGACTGCATCGGCGCCCCCGCTGCCGACGCCGTTGCCAAGATGAACAACGGCGACATCCTGCTGCTGGAAAACACCCGCTTCCACAAGGAAGAGGAAAAGAACGATGCAGCCTTCACCAAGACGCTCGCCGTCAATGGCGATATCTACGTCAACGACGCTTTCTCGGCCGCGCACCGCGCCCATTCCTCGACGGAGGGCCTCGCCCACCTGCTGCCGGCCTATGCAGGCCGCACGATGCAGGCAGAGCTTGAAGCCCTGGAAAAGGGCCTCGGCAATCCGGTCCGCCCCGTCGTCGCCATCGTCGGCGGCGCCAAGGTTTCCACCAAGATCGACCTTCTGACGAACCTGGTGAAGAAGGTCGATGCGCTCGTCATCGGCGGCGGCATGGCCAACACCTTCCTCGCCGCCCGAGGCACCAATGTCGGCAAATCGCTCTGCGAACATGACCTTGCAGACACAGCCAAGCAGATCATGATCGAGGCCGCCACAGCCGGCTGCGCGATCGTGCTGCCTGAGGACGGCGTCGTCGCTCGCGAATTCAAGGCCGGTGCCGACAACGAAGTCGTCGCGATCGAAGCGATCCCTGCCGATGCCATGGTCCTCGATGTCGGTCCGAAGTCCGTCGAAGCGATCAACAACTGGATCGGCCGCGCCACCACGCTGGTCTGGAACGGCCCGCTCGGCGCCTTCGAAATCACGCCTTTCGATGCCGCAACCGTCGCAGTTGCCAAATATGCCGCCGAATGCACCAAGACCGGCAAGCTGACCTCGGTCGCCGGCGGCGGCGACACGGTTTCGGCGCTCAACCATGCCGGCGTTGCCGACGACTTCACCTATGTCTCGACGGCGGGCGGCGCGTTCCTCGAATGGATGGAAGGCAAGGTCCTGCCGGGTGTCGCAGTTCTGCAGGCCAGCAAATAAACAAGCCTTATCACCGTGAACGATACGGGCCGCGAAAGCTAAAGCTTTCGCGGCTTTTCCATGAGTGCTAGGATTACATGAAAGACTTTCAAACGGTTGAAATCATTTCAATCGTTTCAATTAGTTAGCCTGCCATTTCCCTCCTTCTACACTTCTGTTATCGCCGATCTATATTGTTCTTGTCGCCGAATGAAATCGCCTTGGAGAAACAAAATGAGCGAACGAATTGAAGACATTGCCGTAAAGATGGTTGCTGGTGGCAAGGGCCTCCTGGCGGCGGACGAATCCACCGCCACGATCAAGAAGCGCTTCGACGCCATCTCTCTCGTATCAACGGAAGAGAGCCGCCGCGACTATCGCGAAATGCTCTTCCGCTCCGACGACGCAATGAAGAAGTACATCTCCGGCGTCATCCTCTATGAGGAAACCCTCTTCCAGAAGGCCGCGGACGGCACCCCCTTCGTCGATATCATCAAGGCTGCAGATAGCATTCCCGGCATCAAGGTCGATGTCGGCGCCAAGCCGCTCGCCGGTTTCCCTGGCGAAACCGTCACCGAAGGCCTCGACGGCCTCGCCGATCGCCTGGCGAAATATTATGATGCCGGCGCCCGCTTTGCCAAATGGCGCGGCGTGATCGCCATTTCCGATACGCTGCCGACCTATGGCGCCATCAAGGCCAACGCCCATGCGCTTGCCCGTTACGCCGCCCTCTGCCAGCAGGCCAAGATCGTTCCGATCGTCGAGCCGGAAGTGCTGATGGATGGCGAGCCCGGCACGCAGAGCCTCGACCGCAGTGAGGAAGTTACCCGCTGGACGCTGCAGATCGTCTTCCAGGAGCTCGCAGAAGCCCGCATCAAGCTCGAAGGCATGATCCTGAAGCCGAGCATGGTCATCGACGGCAAGAAGGTCCGCAAAGCCTCGGTCGAGCAGGTCGCCGAACGCACCGTCAAGGTTCTAAAAGAAACCGTTCCGTCAGCCGTTCCCGGTATCGCCTTCCTCTCCGGCGGCCAGTCCACCGAAGAGGCGACCGCCCACCTCTCCGCCATCAATTCCGGCTATGAACTGCCCTGGAAGGTGACCTTCTCCTATGGTCGCGCCCTGCAGGACAGCGCGCTGAAGGCATGGGGCGGCAAGCCGGAAAACGTCGCCGCCGGCCAGCGCGCCTTCACCCATCGCGCCGAGATGAACTATCTCGCCGCCAAGGGCAGCTGGACGAAGGATCGCGAACAGGCTGCCTGATGCCAGCTGGAGCAATTCCAGGAAAAGTGCACTGGAATTTTCCGTCGGGAGTTGCGTAGAAACAAACGGATAGAGCGGTTCAATGACTCGGTGAAAGCTGAACCGCTTGAGTATTCGAATGAACGAAAAGCCTCGGTCGCGATGCGATCGGGGCTTTTTGCTTTCGGACAATGGCCAACCGGGCGTTCAGAACAGAGCAAGTTACATCTGACACAATGGTAAGAATAGCTTTGCTGTGATATCGGAAAACAAACCATGTCAAATGGATGTTACGAAAACGCGGCACTAGCTTGTCCCACTTATAATAAAAGGGGCCAAATAGAGGGGTTGCCATATGCTTGCTTGGCGCAGTTTTGTTGCTGTTCTTTCTGTAGTCCTAGTTGCACAAATAGACATTGCTCGCGCCGAACAATTGCAGACGGCTGTTCCCGTTTTCTCCGCGACCGGACCGGACGCAGAGGCTTACGGTGAGAAACTCGGCTACCCCGTAGGCCTGCCGCTGAGCGAACAACGGAACATGATCGGCAACTTCAGTCACGCCGATAAGCTCGCGCCAACGCATACGATCGCCGCCGCCGAGCATCCGTTACAGCTTTTACGCGCCCCGTCCGAAATTTCGGTCAAGTTCACGTTCGGCACCGAAACGGCCTCCTTGTCGAAATATCTCGACACCAATCCCACCACGGGCCTGCTGATTGCCCACAACGACACGATCCTGTTTGAACATTACCAATATGGCCGCACCGACCGCGACCGCCTTGTCTCGCAATCCATGGCGAAAACCTTGACCGCTATGATGATCGGGATCGCGATTTCCGAGGGCGCCATCCATTCGATCGACGATACGGTTGAGACCTATGTGCCGGAGCTGAAAGGCACAGAAATGGGCGTCACACCGATCCGCGCCTTGCTGCATATGGCCTCCGGCATTGCCTTCACCGAGAACTTCGGCAATCCCGACGATAACGTTCGCCTCAGCAATTCACTCCTTGGCCCGGAAAAGCTTGACCCAATCACGGCCGTATCGCGCTTCAACAAGCGAGTGGCGCCTCCCGACACTGTCTGGCACTACAGCAATCTCGATACAGAGGGGCTGAGCCTGGTCCTGACACGCGCCACGCATATGAGCATGGCGGACTATCTCCAGTCCCGGATATGGCAGCCAATGGGGGCGGAAGCCAACGCGAACTGGCAGGTCGACAGCACCGGCCAGGAGGTGGGCTACTGCTGCTTCAGCGCGACACTGCGCGATTATGCCCGCTTTGGTCTGCTGCTCGCGCATGACGGCGCCTTGAATGGCCGGCAGATCATCCCGCGCCAATGGCTGCTCGATGCGACGCAGCCGGTCAAGCAAGGCTCGTTTCTTGCGGTCAATCACGAAACGAACCCTTGGGGCTACGGCTATCAAACCTGGCTGATGCCCGGTCCGCGCCGAACGTTTTTCCTGGACGGCAAAGCAGGCCAGCGCATCCTGGTCGATCCGGCGACACACCTGGTTCTCGTGCACACAGCGGTACGTGCAAAGCCCGGCGATGTCGGCAGTGCCGAGCTCGTCGAACTCTGGTCCAGCGTGCTCAAACAGTTTCAGAGCAATTAACGCGATCGCCATTGCGTGATGCAGCCTTCAAGCTGACACGTAAGGCGGGCTGCCAGAGGGCACTGCTGGTGAAGTTGTCACCGGCACAAGTTCCCGCTTTCAGCATCAGCCGGGCAACGGCTAAATCCTCGCAGATGTATGAAGCTGTGGAGCCGCCATGAACACTGTCGCTTATGTCACCGTCGATGTCTTCACATCCGAACGCTTCGTTGGCAATCCGCTGGCGGTCATCCCCGATGCCCGCGGTCTCGACAGCTACGCCATGCAGAAGATCGCAAGCGAATTCTGCTATTCCGAAACGACTTTCGTGCTGCCGCCGGAAAACCCGGAGCATACAGCCCGCGTCCGCATCTTCACGCCCACGGCCGAAATCCCCTTTGCCGGCCATCCCAATGTCGGCACCGCCTTCGTCCTCGGCCAGCAACAAGCGATCTTCGGAAAACCCATAAGTGACAGGCTAATCTTCGAAGAGGATGCCGGGCTTGTCGAGGTAACGTTGCTGCGCAACGGTGGCGGCGTCTCCGGCGCAAGCATCCGCGCACCGGGCAGGCTTACGATCGGCGAGACCATAACCGACGAACTGATTGCCGCTTGCGTGCAGATCGATCCGCAATCGATCCGCTACGCAACCCATGCGCCGACCTTCGCATCCGTCGGCCTGCCTTTCGCCTTTGCAGAGCTGGATCGCCTCGAAACGCTCGCCAAGGCACGGCCGAATGCCGCCGTTTTTGCCCAGGCGGCCGCGCGGCACAAGGAAGACAAGACTGGCTTCTCGCTCTTTCTCTATGTGCGCTCTCCCGAAAACCCGTGGGCTATCCGCGCCCGCATGTTTGCCCCGCTTGACAATGTGACGGAAGACCCGGCGACCGGCAGCGCCTCCGCCGCGATCAGCGCCTATCTGACGTCCCTGCTTCCCGCGCAGGACGCGGAGGTAAAGATCACCATCGAGCAGGGCGTGGAGATGGGAAGACGCAGCCTTATCGGCGTCGATGTCAGGAAATCTGCCGGCACGGTAAACGAAGTCTTGCTGTCGGGCAGCAGCATCTCCGTCATGCGCGGAGAGATCCAACTTTAGGCAGCCGCGTGTTGCGGCGCTGAAGCCCTGAAACCAGCCCGAAATGCGCTAAAACACCTCGTTGATAACGAGCGCCACCGTCCAGACGGCAAAGGCGAAGATGGCGATCTTCCAGAAATCCGCCCTGCGTCTCAAGCCTGGCAATCCCAAGGGCTTGATGACATGCACCGCCATGGCGAGCAGGAGCAGCACCGCTATGGCTTTTGTCACGCTATTTTTCCCCGTTTATGCAAGAGTGAGGGCAGCCGCGACCAAAAACCGCTGCACGCCTTTCGCGATCATGCTCTAATTGTCATAGGACGGACATTTTTCCGCGCCAACAGACTGTTTCTACAGGCCGATAGCGGCAATCCGGGACACAATCAATAGCGAATGCAGGCAGGGCACGATCCTGTCTTATCGGCTCCTAAAAACGAGCCGCATGAAGGTGGGGAGCATGAAACGAAACATATTGCCGGTACTCGCTCTGCTGTTCGGCACGCTGTTCCTGTTTACGGGCAATGGCCTGCACAGCCTCTTGCTGCCCGTGCGCGGCACGGCCGAAGGCTATGCGACGACGACGCTCGGCCTACTCGGCACCACCTGGGCGACCGGCTTTGTGCTAGGCTGCCTGACCGCGCCGAAACTGGTTCGGCGCATAGGTCATGTGCGCGCCTTTTCGGGCTTCATCTCCGTCATCGCCATCATCGCGCTTCTGACCGGCATCATCGTCGACCCCATCTGGTGGGTGGCGTTGCGTGCCGTGACCGGCTTCTGCACGGCCGGCACCTCGATGATCATCGAGAGCTGGCTCAACGAACGCGCCACCAATGAAAGCCGTGGCGCGATCTTCTCGCTCTATATCGGCATTACGCTGATCGGCGCCGTCGCCGGTCAGATGATGGTGCCCTTCGCCGATATCCACACGCCCATCCTCTTCATGGTGTGCGGCATCTGCTATTGCATCGCCATGCTGCCGACCACGCTGTCGACCGCCGCCTCGCCGCAGCCGCTGAAGGCCGTCAGCCTTGACCTGAAGGCGCTGTACCGCAATTCGCCCGTCGCCTCGATCGGCATCCTGCTCGTCGGCATCGCCAATGGCGCATACGGCACGCTCGGCGCCGTCTTTGGTGCCAAGGCCGGCCTTTCCGAAGGCGATATCGCGCTGATGATGAGCTCGACCATCTTCGCCGGCGCCGTAATGCAGCTGCCAGCCGGCCGCCTGTCCGATCGCATCGATCGTCGCTACGTGCTCGCGGGCATGGCGGCGATCGCAGCCCTCGACGGACTGCTGCTCTTCCTGTTGAAGCCCGGCAGCCCGGCTTTCCTCATCAGCATGGTCGTCATCTATGGCGCCGTCGCCAACACGCTCTATCCGATCGCCGTCGCCCATGCCAACGACTTCGCCGCGCCGGAGGATTTCGTCAAGGTGTCGGGCGGTCTGCTGCTGCTCTACGGCATCGGCACGATCATCGGCCCGACGCTGAGCGGCCCGGTCATGTCGTCCATCGGCCCCTACTCCCTGTTCTTCGTCACCGCCATCGCCCATGTGCTGATTACCTCCTATTCGATCTTCCGCAGCCGCATGCGCGCCGCAAAGCCGGCGGGCGATCGTGACGCCTACACGACCATGCCATCGGCCAACGCGCAGATGATCACGCCGGAGAGCATGGCGCTAGCGCGGAGCGAGACTTCAAAAAAGGACGATATAACTGTAAATTACGGCACCTGATCCCTCGTGAAGGGAAAGGAGGAGCCGAAATGAGCCTATTCGATGATGATCGTCCCAAGCAGCCGTCTGCCCACGAGATCGGCAGCGACTTGTCGTTATTATCCGTGGATGAGCTGAAAAGCCGCGTCGCATTGCTCCAGGGCGAGATAGCTCGGCTGGAAGAGGAAATTGCCGCCAAGGCCTCCGGCCGTAAGGCGGCGGATAGCCTTTTCCGCTTCTGAGACATCGTTCCAAGGTGCATTGCCGCAGCACGAAATCTGCGCGGCGCAGTCCAGCATTAAGGCATGCTCAACTGAATATTAAGCTTTACGACATATTACTATGACCATCCAGATTCGCTCTGGACTCAGACAGTTCCTCCACTTGGCGAATTGGTCTGATTTTTCTCCCTGTTTTACCTTGAGAGCCGCTTTTGCGGCTCTTCTTTTTTGTCCTGTATCGCGGACCTCGCCGAAACTGTGGAGATTAACCCTTTCTTAAGAATCGCCTTGCGAATTTCAGTTAAAACAACCATCTTAAAGTCATAAAAGCGGATGCCGAAAGCTCTTAGGGACTTGACCGGCTTTTCCTGAACAAAAGTGTTGCGTGAAGCAGGGATTTATTCGATGTCGGAACTTGGGTTGAACACGATCAGCTTTGCTGGCCACGCCGCATCGTCGGCGCAGTTCAGGACGCTTTATTCTGAAGGCATGTCGCTAGTCGAAGAAACCGCCGGCTATCTCGATGGCCAGGGCCGCGCCGCTTCCAAGGTC
Organism: Rhizobium centroccidentale; assembly: GCF_030182565.1. NCBI lineage: Bacteria > Pseudomonadati > Pseudomonadota > Alphaproteobacteria > Hyphomicrobiales > Rhizobiaceae > Rhizobium > Rhizobium centroccidentale. The sequence goes on from NZ_JAQJCG010000006.1 coordinate 129,095, forward strand.
CTGCCGCGCATGGCCTCCGTACTCTACGCCGCCGAATCCATGCGACTGACGACCCGTCTCATGCAGATGGCCTCGTGGCTGCTGCTACAGCGCGCCGTCAACAACGGCGAAATGTCCCGCGATCAGGTATTGGCCGAAAAGAACAAGGTTCGCCTCGACGGCTTCAACGTCGATCGCACCGCTCCGGGCTGGAATGACCTGCCGGAATCCTTCCGCGATCTGGTGGAACGTTCGCTGCGCCTGCAGAACCGCGTCGCCATCCTCGATCGCGAGATCTACCGTCCGACGGAAACTGCCATCGTTCCGGACAACCAGAACAGCGTCAAGGCACAGCTGACCCTGCTGCAGACCGCCTTCGGCGGCAACTGAGCTTCAGACAATCCGCAATGAATTTGAACCGGTTGCGCCTGGCGCGGCCGGTTTTGTTTTGGGCAGTCATTCATCCCTCAGAAAAGCCGCGCGCGAAGCTAAGCCCCAAGTAGCAAGCGGGCAAAGCTTGACGGTCTCAGCGAAACCTCTGTAAAAAAGAGTGCCTGCCTCTCTCAAGGGACGGGCGAGCCGATATCGAATGTGCGTGGAGGACCCAATGCGCCGACTCACTTCTCACGAAAATCAAATCCGAAATTCTGAGAAGATGATGAACCATGCGCACATTGAATCTGGGCATCCTCGCCCACGTAGACGCGGGCAAGACTAGCCTCACGGAACGACTCCTTTTCGACACCGGCATAATTGACAAGCTCGGCAGCGTCGACGCTGGCAACACGCAGACCGATAGTCTCGAACTCGAAAGACAACGCGGCATCACCATCGCGGCCGCGGTGGTTTCTTTCACCGTCGGTGACGTGACGGTTAATCTCATCGACACACCTGGCCATCCGGACTTCATTGCCGAGATCGAACGAGTGCTGCAGCTGCTTGATGCGGCCGTGGTCGTCGTGTCGGCGGTCGAGGGCGTGCAATCGCAGACCCGGGTGCTCGTCAGGGCTTTGCGCCGTCTCAGCATCCCTTTCATCTTTTTCATCAACAAGGTCGACCGCCTCGGCGCGCGCTATGATGAGGTGCTTGAGGACATTGCAACCCAACTAGCGGTCCGCCCCATTGCAATGTCGATCGTCCATGATGCCGGCAGCAGGCTCGCCACGGTGGAAGCCGCCGATCCCGGAAGCGATCCGCATTTCTCGCGCCTCTGCGAAGCCCTTTCAGTCAACGACGAGCTCCTGCTGGAAGGTTATGTTCTGGCTTCCGACCGCCTGACGCGGCAGAGACTGGAGCAAGCCCTTGTCGATCAGGTGGCGAAGTCTCTGATTCATCCGGCATTCGCCGGCGCGGCGACGCGGGGGCTGGGCGTCCCTGCCCTGATTTCGGCGGTCCAGGCTTTGCTGCCCAGCCGTCAGCCGAACCATGACGGCCCGATTATCGGGACGATCTTCAAGATCGAACGCGGATGGGGTGGCGAGAAGCTCGCCTATCTCTATCTGGCGTCGGGCACGGTCGGCCTTCGTGACGATATCGAGACTGCGAATGGCCTGGCAAAGATCAGCAGCCTTCAGCTCTTTCGGGATGGCAGGGCGGACAAGGTCTCACAGATCAGCGCCGGACAAATCGCCAAAGTCGGTGGACTCCCGAACGCCCGCATCGGCGATTGGATCGGCACCGAAAACCCGCCAGGCACGCTGCGCCACTTCGCGCCGCCGACCTTGGAAACCCGCATTCGTGCCCTGCACCCGTCTGAAAGACCAGCACTCTGGCTAGCTCTGGGGCAACTTGCAGAGCAGGATCCGCTGATCAACCTGCGCACGAATGAGGAGACGGGCGACATATATGTCTCGCTCTACGGCGAGGTGCAGAAGGAGGTCATTCAAGCAACGCTCTCGACCGAGTTCGGCCTCGACATCGCCTTCGAAGAAAGCACCATCATCTATGTCGAGAGGCTGGATGGAACGGGAAGCGCGGTTGAGCACATATTCAAGGAGCCCAATCCGTTTCTTGCAACGGTCGGCTTGCGTGTCGAGCCGCGGCCGGAAGGTGCCGGCAACAGCTTTGCCCTCGAAGTGGATGTCGGCCAGATGCCCGCAAGCTTCTATCGGGCAGTCGAGGAGGCCACGTTCGAAACGCTGAAGGAAGGTCTTTCAGGGTGGCAGATCATCGACTGCCATGTCGCCATGACGGCGGCGCGGCAGAGTTCACCGGCGAGCACGGCGGTGGATTTCCGCAAGCTGACGCCGCTGGTGCTCGCATCGGCGCTTTCATCGGCACAAACGATCCTCTGCGAACCTATCGAGCATTTTCACGTCGAGATACCGGCAACGGCTTTGGCCGGTGTGCACAGCCTGCTCGCAAAATCCGGCGCATCGATGAGAAAATCGCTAATCGACGAGGGACTGGCCCGACTGGAAGGCACGGTGGCATCATCGATGATCCAGACGCTCCAAAGGCAATTGCCGGGATTGTCGGGCGGAGCTGGCGTCCTGGAGCACGCCTTCGATCACTATGCGCCGATATCGGGTCCGCACCGTGTACGGGAGCGCGCAGCAGCAAATCCGTTCGATCGCGCCGATTACCTGCGGCGCATGCGATGAGGGTGCGAGGCTCCGTATCAACGCAAAAAAAGCCCGGCAAAACCGGGCTCTTTTCAAACGGCAAATCGCAGAGCAATTAGATGCCGAGACCGCCGAAGCGCTTGTTGAACTTCGAAACGCGGCCGGCACGGTCCATCAGCTGCTGGTTGCCACCGGTCCAAGCCGGATGGGACTTGGAGTCGATTTCGAGGTTCATGACAGCGCCTTCAGAACCCCAGGTCGAGCGGGTTTCATATTCGGTACCGTCGGTCATGACTACCTTGATCGTGTGGTAGTCGGGATGAATGTTGGCCTTCATAACAATCTTCCTGTCATGCCAGGGTCCATTTGTCGCAAGGCATTGCGGCAACCGAACCGATTGAATAAATGAAGCCGCAGTCCGTTAAAGGCCACGGCTTCCAATTAAGATGGCGTGCCTATACATGAAGGCAGCGGCGATAACAAGGGGCGAAACGCCGAGTCCCTTGCTGATATGGGGATTGGAGACGACTTGTCTGAGACTGGCCAGGTAGAGGAAAAGAAAAATACATCAATCCGTCCCCTCGGACGACTGACGCCATACCTCAGGCGATATCGAGGCATGGTGGCCGGGGCAATCATATCGCTCGTCATCGCTGCCGTTACCTCGCTTGCTTTGCCAGTCGCCGTCCGCCGCATGATCGATCACGGTTTCGATCAAACCGACCGCGGCCTGATCGACAGCTATTTCGTGGCGATCATGATCATGGCCCTGCTGCTCGCCGCTGCGAGCGCGCTGCGCTATTACTTCGTCATCTCCATCGGCGAGCGCATCGTATCGGACATGCGCCGCGAAGTCTTCGATCACGTCACGCGGCTGTCGCCCTCTTTCTTCGACGTCAATCAATCCGGCGAGATCGTCTCGCGGCTGACGGCCGATACGACACAGATCAAGTCCGCGGTCGGCGCCACAGCCTCCGTTGCGCTGCGCAATCTCATCCTCTGTCTCGGCGCCGTGATCATGATGATCGTCACCAGCCCGAAGCTCTCGAGTATCGTGCTGATCGCAATCCCGATCATCGTCCTGCCGCTGGTCAGTTTCGGCCGTTCCGTGCGCAAGCGCTCGCGAGCCGCGCAGGAGACGCTGGCGCAGGCATCGGCCTATGCCAACGAGACTATCGCGGCCAACCGCACCATTCAAGCCTATAACGGCGAGGACGCAGCGGCGCAGCGCTATGGCAGCGCCGTCGAGGATGCCTATCAGGCGGCACGCGCCGCGATCAAATCCCGCTCGCTGCTGACGGGCTTCGCCATTGCCATGGTCTTCGGCAGCATCGTCGCGGTTCTCTGGGTCGGTGCGCAGAATGTCCTCGCCGGTACGATGTCGGCCGGCACGCTCGGCCAGTTCCTGCTCTATTCGGTCATCGCCGGCTCTTCGCTGGGCTCGCTATCGGAAGTCTGGGGCGAGCTGTCGCAAGCTGCAGGCGCTGCCGACCGCCTGGGCGAGCTGCTTGCCGAAGTGTCCCCCATCACCGCCCCCGCCAATCCGCTGCCCTTGCCGCAGCCGCCGCAGGGCCGCGTGGAATTTTCCGACGTCCACTTTTCCTACCCGTCACGACCGAATAGATCGGCGCTGCATGGGCTCTCCTTCTCCGTGAAGCCGGGAGAGACCGTCGCGATCGTCGGCGCGTCCGGTGCCGGCAAGAGCACTATCTTTTCGCTGCTGCTGCGCTTCTACGATCCGCAGAAGGGCCGGGTTGCCCTGGATGGTGTCGATGCGCGCGATGTGCTGCCGGATGCTCTGCGTGAGCGCATAGCCATCGTTCCTCAGGACACCACGATCTTTGCCGCCTCCATTCATGACAATATCGCCTTCGGCCGCCCGGGCGCCTCACGCGACGAAGTGCGCGCCGCCGCGATCGCCGCACAGGCGGACGAGTTTATTTCGCGCCTCGAAATGGGCTATGAGACGCAGGTCGGCGAACGCGGTGTCACCCTTTCGGGCGGCCAGCGCCAGCGTGTCGCCATTGCCCGCGCCATCCTGAAGAATGCGCCAATCCTGCTGCTCGATGAAGCGACCTCCGCGCTCGATGCCGAAAGCGAGACGCTCGTTCAGAAGGCTCTGGAGGGCTTGATGGAGGCACGCACGACCCTCGTCATCGCCCATCGCCTGGCGACCGTGCTCAAGGCCGACCGCATTCTGGTGCTGGATCAGGGCCGCATCGTCGAGGAAGGCACGCATCAGAGCCTGATCCGCCATGGCGGTATTTATGCGAAGCTCGCCCGCCTGCAATTCGATCCCGGCATCGAAGAACATATGCTCATCGCGAAATAGCGATAACCGGGCAAGTCGTGCCAAATACAACCTTGTGGAAATAGTTTCAAAGTTGAGCTAGATTTTCGGCGTTATCCCGCGCTGACGCGATTCTAGGAGACGAGAACCATGTACAAATTTGAAGTCTACAAGGATAAGGCTGGCGAGTTTCGCTTCCGCTTCAAGGCCTCGAACGGTGAAACCATGTTCGGTTCGGAAGGCTATAAGGCGAAGGCCTCGGCCCTGCATGCCATCGAATCGATCAAGGCTCACGTCGGTGCCGCCGTCATCGACGACCAGACCACCGCCACCGCATAATTCTCGCGTCACGCACTCGCTGCAAAGCCATTAACGGCCGGCTGCCTTTTGGGCATGTCGGCCGTTTTGATTTTTCGGCCACGAATTTCAAGAAATCTTTTCGCGAGTGTCGAATTCACTCGTGCCCGCGGCTCATTCTATCGAAGCGGCAGGAAGCCGTTTTGCCAACGGTGTTGTATATTCCGGCATTCAGCTTTGCAGGCTACGCCGTCCGGCTGTCGTCAAAACTGCAAATGGGAGACCCATCTCATGCAATATGCTTTGATCATTCGTGAATCAGCCGAGGATTTTCGGCGTCGTGCCGATCCGACCTATAAGAACGGCTGGATCGCCTACACACAGGCGCTGATCCAGGCCGGCATCATGACGGGAGGCGCGGGATTGACGGGACCGGAGACGGCAACGGTTGTCCGTCGTCAGGGCGAGGACCACGAGGTAAAGGACGGTCCGTTCCCTGACGGTAAGGAGCAGCTTGGCGGCTTCTACCTGATCGAAGTGCCGGATCTCGATGCCGCGCTGGAATGGGCGCTGCGCGTACCGATCTCCCAGCAAGGTTCGGTCGAGATACGGCCGCGATTGCAGATGTAGCCATCATGGAGTTGGATGCTGGACGCGCCGCCGAGCAAACGGCGCGTCAATCCTACGGCAAGCTGATTGCCTTTCTCGCCGCGCGCTTCCGCGACGTGCCGGCGGCCGAGGACGCTTTGTCCGATGCGATCGCGGCAGCGTTGAGCACCTGGCCGGAACGCGGCATCCCCGACAATCCGGAAGCCTGGCTGCTGGTTGCAGCCAAGCGTAATCTCCTTCGCCGGATCAGGCACGAGAACGTCAGGGCCGGAGCGCGCGACAGGATCATGATGGCCTTCGAAGAGGCGGAGGAACGCATGAATGCCGACAATTCCACCTTTCCGGATGAGCGCCTGAAGCTCCTCTTCGTCTGCGCCCATCCGGCTTTGGATCGCTCAGCTCACACTCCGCTGATGCTGCAAGCCGTGCTGGCCGTCGATGCCGCGACCATAGCCAAAGCCTTCCTCGTTTCGCCGCAAGCCATGAGCCAGCGGCTGGTGCGAGCGAAAATCAAGATCCGCGACGCACATATTCCCTTTATCGTTCCGGACCGGTCCGTGTTGCCGGATCGATTGGAAAGCGTGCTCTCAGCGATATATGCCGCCTACGGCCTCGGCTGGGACGGCGTCGACGGAGAGATCGGCAAGCAACGATCCCTGGCGGATGAGGCCATTTGGCTCGGACGCACGTTGCTTGCGACCCTGCCCGAGGAACCGGAGGCGGCAGGCTTGTTGTCGCTGATGCTCTACAGCCAATCCCGTCATGGAGCCCGCCGCGATGCGAATGGACGATATGTTCCTCTCGACCAGCAGGACATGGCCCTGTGGGATGCCGAAATGATTCTGGAAGCCGATAATCTATTACGAAAGGCTGGCACATTCGGACGCTTCGGCCCGTTCCAGTGTCAGGCTGCGATCCAGTCCGTGCATGCCGACCGGCGACGCTCGGGCATCACTGACTGGGCAGCTCTGGCCAAACTCTATGAAGCGCTTGTGATCATGAAGCCGACGGCCGGCGCGCGCGTCAGCCACGCGGCCGTAGTTGGCAAAGTGGAAGGTCCGGCTGCTGGGTTGGCTCTCCTTGACCGGATAGCCGAGCGCGAGATCGTCAACTATCAACCCTATTGGGCCGTGCGGGCTCACCTGCTGACCGAAGCGGGAGATGCGGAAAGGGCCTCCAATGCCTATCGGACCGCGATTGGCCTCAGCGACAGCGAAGCCGTACGGCAATTCCTGCAAGCACGCCTCGATAGTATCGCATCGCCGGAGCGATGACGGATTATTTCTCCGTCAGCTTCAGCTCGATGCGGCGGTTGGTGGCGCGAGCATCCGGCGTATCGCCCGGTGCGATCGGTTGGAATTCGCCGAAGCCAGCGGCGACGAGCCTGTCGGCGGGCACACCCTGTGAGATCAGGAACTTGACGACGGCGATGGCGCGCGCCGACGACAGAGCCCAGTTGTCCGGGTAACGCCCATTGCCCGAAAGCGGCACATTGTCCGTATGCCCGTCGACGCGTAGCACCCAGTTGATCTCGGGCGGAATTTCCTTGGAAAGGTCGATGAGAGCCGTGGCAAGCTTCGTCATCTCCGCCTGGCCCGCCGGGTTGAGATCGGCCGCACCGGACGGGAAGAGCACTTCGGACTGGAACACGAAGCGGTCGCCGACGATTCGGATATTATCCCGATCCGAAAGGATTTCGCGCAGGCGGCCGAAGAAGTCGGAACGATAGCGGTTCAGTTCCTGCACCCGCTGTGCTAGCGCCACGTTCAGCCGCCGGCCGAGATCGGCAATCTTCACCTGCGATGACTGATCCTTGGCTTCCGATGCCTGAAGGGCAGCTTCGATAGCGGCGATCTGGCTGCGCAGGGCGGCAATCTGCTGATTGAGGAGATCGACCTGGCTCATCGCTCGCGCGCTCACCTGCTTCTGCTCGTCAAGCTCCTGCGAAAGCGATCCGGCCCGCTTTTCCGCAGCCTGGCTACTGCCGGAGCCTGCCGCGAGCAGAGCCTGCAGCCGCGAGCGCTCAGTTTCCGCCGAGGACAGCGATGCCTGCAGATTGGCGACGGCATCCTCGAGATCCTGTTTGCCGCTTTTTTCCAGCGCCAGCTGCTGCACCAGATCGTTGATGCGACTGTTGAGGCGATTGAGCACTTCGTCGCGCCCGGAAATTTCGCGGCTGAGAATGAATTGGCCGACGACGAATACCGTCAGCAGGAACATGATCGCCATGAGCAGCGTGGACAGCGCGTCGACGAAGCCGGGCCAATAGTCGACGCTTCTCTGGTGGCGTCGGTTGCGGGCGAGCGCCATGGCTTACTTGCTCCCGGTCTTCTCGGTATGGCTGATCCTGTCGGCGAGGCGATCGAGCGTGCGGCGCATCGATTTGGCCTCTTCCTGCTGCGCCTCGATCCAGTCGCGCAACATCTGCTGCTCGTTGCGCATGTTCTTGACCAGGCCCTGAATGCCTTCGGCAAGGTTTGCCATGGCCGTCACAGAACGCTGGCCGCCGCCCTCCTCGGCAATCTTGCGCAGATAGTCCGATAGCGCCCGCACATCCTCCGAAGAGGCGCCGGTCGCGCCTTCGATAACCGGGGCAATGTCGGAGCCGACGTCGGTGACGGAAGAAAGCCAATTTTCAAGTTCGGTATAGAAGCGGTTCTGCGCGCGACCGGCCTGCAGGTCGAGGAAGCCGAGGATCAGCGAGCCGGACAGGCCGAGCAGCGACGACGAAAAGGCCGTGCCCATACCCACAAGCGGGCCGGAAAGACCTGATTTCAAGGCGCTCAGAATGTCCCCTGAGTCGCCGGTGCCGGCATCGAGGCCCTGGATGACGTCGTTGATCGAGCCGATCGTGCCGATCAGGCCCCAGAAGGTGCCGAGCAGGCCGAGAAAGACGAGGAGGCCGATAAGATAGCGCGAGGTATCGCGCGATTCGTCGAGGCGGGTAGCAATCGAATCGAGGATCGAGCGCAGGGTCGCCGTGGAAAGCTGCATGGCACGGCGGTTGCCGAGCAGCGCTCGCATCGGTGCCAGCAGCCGCGGATTGCGGCCAACCTTGTCCGCATTGCCGACGGCGCGGAAATGATTGAACCAGCGAACCTCCGGCCTCAGCATCAGCACATGGTTGAAGACAAGCAGGATGCCGACGACCAAAACGCCGACGATCAAGCCATTGAGGCCGGGATTGTGCAAGAAGGCGACCTGCGCCTGGCGGAAAAGGATCGCCACGATGAAGCCGACGATGACCAGGAAAAGAATCATCGTCCAGAAGAAAGCCATCGGGCTTGAAAGCTTGTAGGCGTAATTTCCCGATACGTTGTCGGTCGATCCGAGATCCGACAGATTCACATTTTCCATCACACGCTCCGACACCGCATCTTCCGCAGGCGGAGACTAGAGCAACATTGTGCCGAATTGAAGAGACGGCAAGCACAAAACAGCCCGTTGGCAACAGACTGTTTTGCCATTCGAAAAAGCGAATGGGGGAATGGCTTACTTCGTCGGGATCGGTCGCTTGACCACTTCGGCGAGTGCTTTCTGGATATGCTCGTTGCCGCAGATGATCGAACTGGTGCCGAGCATGTCCGTGCCGCCATGGAAATCCGAGACGAAACCACCGGCTTCGCGGATCAGCAGAATGCCGGCTGCTATATCCCAGGGAGACAGGCCAGTTTCCCAGAAGCCGTCGAAACGGCCGGCAGCGACATAAGCGAGATCGAGCGATGCAGAACCGAGACGGCGGACACCGGCAACCTCGCCCATGACATGACGCAGTTCCACCAGGAACTTGCCGTGATTGCCGCGGCCGAGATGCGGAACGCCGCAGCCGATGACGCTGTCCGACAGCACACGACGCGAGGCCACGCGCAGGCGACGATCGTTGAGGAATGCGCCACCGCCGCGCTCGGTCGTATAGAGTTCGTCGGTTGCCGGATTGAAGATGACGCCGGCAACGATCTCGTCGTTGCGCTCAAGCGCGATCGAGACGGAAAACAGCGGAATGCCGTGCAGGAAGTTGGTGGTGCCGTCGAGCGGATCGACGATCCAGCGATGGGCGCCATCCGTGCCCTTGACCTCTTCGCCTTCCTCGCCGAGGAAACCGTAGGTCGGGCGTGCCTTCAACAGCTCGTCGCGGATGATCTTCTGCGCCTTCAGATCCGCCTGGCTGACGAAATCGCCCGGTCCCTTCACCGAAACCTGCAGGTTCTGCACTTCGCCGAAATCGCGGCTGAGCGACTTGCCTGCCTTGAGGGCAGCCTGAACCATGACATTGAGAAGAGCAGAACGGGCCATCGGGGTTCCTTGGATAATGCAGAAAGCGCTGACCGGGCCCGAAAGCAGGCACCGACGGAGCAGGAGCGTCAGCGGAAATAAAGATTGGCGGCCTCAAGACCATAAAATCGCGGGAATTTCAAGTGGTGAGGCCATGGCAGACGCAAACTGACCTCAGATCAGCTCCGCCAGGCTCGATCCGGCACCTTTATTATCGCGCGCGCCGATACTTGTTGGCTGCGTCGATGGCCGCCTTCTGCTGGAAGTCCTCGATCCCTTGATAGAAATCCTCGAGCTCGGGGTCTTTCAGGCCGGCACGACGGGAAATGACATACCAGGTGGCGGCGGCAACCGGATCCTGCTTCGTGCCGATGGCGTTGATATAAAGATGCGCCAGCTTGTTTTGCGCAACGACGTTGCCACGATAGGCTGCGACCCGCATCCAGTTGAAGCCGTTTTCGAGATCCTGTGCGCCGCCAGTACCATTGATCAGCCAGATGCCCATGTCGAGCTGTGCGGTATCGAAGCCGGCATTGGCGGCACGCGACAGCCACTCGCGTGCGCGCGCCTTCTTCTCCGGTGGCAGATCGGGCAGGTTGAGATAAAGCTGTGAAACGGCATATTGCGCGTCGGCAATGCCCTGCTGCGCAGACTTTTCATAATAGGGAAGCGCCATCTGCAGACCCTTCGGGCCTGGATTTTCGGCCGTCAGCATCTGGGCGACGTTGAATTCCGCCGAAGGCTGACCTGCATCGGCCGCCTTCCTCATCCATTCGTCGGCCTTCTTCTGGTCGCGGGGCACATCACGGCCCTCCATCAGGATCAGCGCGTATTTGAACATCGCCGTAGGGTCGCCGCCCTCGGCCGCCTTGCTGTACCAGAAGGCGGCGTCCTTCGTGTCGCGCTTGACGCCCAGACCCTCTGCCATCAGCTCCGCGATCAAGGTCTGTGCGGCCGGATCGCCAAGCTGCGCCCGCGGCAATGCCTTCTGGAAGGCGGTCAGGTAATAGCCGCGCTGGAAGGCGCCATAGGCATCGTCCACCTTGCCGGTGAAAGGCTTTTCCGGCGGCAGGTCGGGCAAGTTTGCCCCCATGCGCTCGAAAACCCCGACCCCCTGGGATGGCTTGATGTCGCTGTCAGCTTTCGGCTCCGCGCCCGGCTGGATCTTTTCGGTCTTGAAGGTGCCGGCATCGGCGCCCAGAGGCCGCGTCATGACATTGTCGTTGTGCTGCGGCGCCTCTGGCACGGTTGTATCGTCGTCCGATTGTGCACCCTCATCCGGCCGTGCGCCCTTCTCCGCCGGCTGCGAAACACCGGGCAGCGACGTGTCACTGTTGCCTGATTGCGCTGCGGCCAGCAACGGAAATGCGGCGAGTCCGGCTGTAAGCACGGCAAGGAAGGATCGATGGCGGAATCGAGGCGCTGACGACATGAATCGCTATCAATCCTCAAACCGTGGCGCTTTTTCGTCCAGAAGCGCATTCACTTCGGCAACGATGGACGAGGCAGCGGCAGGGTCGGCAAAAACCGCCTGATGCAGCGCGACGAACTCGGCACCCGTCAGGGCTACCTCCAGCGCCGACTTCGGATCGGTACCGCCCATGACGATGCAGGGGATTTCGATCATCGAGGCCCACCACTCGCCAAGCGCCAGATTTTTCGGATGCGCCTCGGGCTTGATGTCGCCATCGAGCTTGCCGAAAAAGATATAGTCCGGCCTAAGCTCGCCGACCTCCAGTGCGCTGTGCCTGTCGGCCGCGCTGCCGCCGCCGACGATCAGCTTCGGCACGAATTTTTCGACGGCTTCGGTAAGCTCGGTGATGTTGCCGGCGATATGCAGGCCGTCGGCCTTGACACGGCCCGCGACGCGGCTGTCCCCGGCAATGAGCGCTGCCGCTCCTGCGGCCTGAATGACCGGCACCAGCTTTTCCGCATGTCTCTGAAAGGTGCTGTCATCGAGCCCGTATTGCGGGATGATCACCGAAGCGACGTCCCCGCCCCTCAAGGCATCTGCCACCGCCGTCGCCCGCTGCTCTATATCGGCAATGTCGGGAACGATGAGAACGAGGCGGCAACGATCTTCAGGCACGGTCATGCGAGCTTCCATGGTTTCGGCTTCCATCGTCAGCGATGGCGCACCGGTTCGATAATCGTGAGTAAATCCGTTAGCTCTCTCTGACAAGGGGCAGCGACCGAAACCGGCAATTCGCAACAGAGGACACTCACGGCGCGAACCTCCGCAGGCAACCATCCTTACAATATATCATGCAGCGCACAATTAACTTGCCGCCCTTTGGTGTTTGACGTAGCTTTCCGCCATGTCGACCATGGACCCTTTCGCAGCCATCGCGGATCCGAACCGGCGTCATCTGCTGGAGGAATTGCGCCGCGCACCCAAGACGGTCAACGAACTGGCGCAGGGCCTGCCAATCAGCCGCCCGGCCGTCTCGCAGCATCTCAAGGCGCTGCTCGACAGCAACCTCGTTTCCGTCACCAATGAAGGCACGAAACGCATATACGCGGTCAACAGCCGCGGCTTCGACAAGCTGAACCTATGGCTGGATCAGTTCTGGTCCTGAAAAGGCCCTTCGCTTTCGCGGCATTTAGCAGCCGGCGGCGACAACAATGACAGCGCGAACCGCGGTTTTGGCCTGCCGCCCCTGGAGCTAAGCCAGCGATAGAAACGACATGACTTCCGGATGGGCCAGCGGCGTGACGAAACTGGCATCGTCGCGACGTGCCATCAAAACCCGGCCACCCTCGATGAATGAAGACTACAACGAGCCGAGAGTCGTCAGCGACGACATTTGTTGTTTAAGATGGGGAAAATTGCGCCAACCCCTACTTTCGACGCTATGACGCTGGCGCATCCGTTTTGACGGAAATGCTCATCGATCCTGGCTGGAAAATTGCCTCTAGACCTTTCGATCTGCCTCTCTTGCCCCAAGATCGATGGCTTTTTTGAACTTTGGAACGTTACCTCAGTGAACAGAGGAACGCAGACGCTGGATTTCGTCCTTGACGCGCAGTTTCCTGCGTTTGATGTCGGCTATTTCCGTATCATTGCTAGAGGGAGATGACATTGCCGCATGTAGCGCCTCCTCGAGCGCGACATGTTTCTTTTCGAGCGATTCAAGATGAGCTTGAACAGTCATATGACCCTTCCTTCCTCTTTAAGGGCCCTGACCATCCATTCGCCAAGGCCCTAGGTGTCAACCCTCCCACTGTGCCATAATATCCGGCCGTTGTCGAAGGCGAAAACGTGGCCTATAGGCGGCAAATTCGTGATGAAGGATAACTTCCCGTTATCGCCATTTGGTGATAGGAGCTTGCGGAATTCAGGAGGCGGAACGAATGCGATTCCGCGATATGCTGGGGAAATGAACATGGCCGATCAGGAACAGGCGGAAATCAGGCTGATCGTGGCGCGTTTGCGCCAGGAACACGAGGATTATGATGCCGCAATCAATGCCATGATCGAGACGGGCTGCGACGCTCTTCGTATCCAGCGCATGAAGAAGAAGAAGCTCGTCATCAAGGACAAGCTGACCAAGCTGGAAGACCAGATCATCCCCGATATCATAGCCTGAGGAGCACAACGCAACGATGCTGACCGAAAGACCGCCTGTCGCCATCATCATGGGAAGCCAGTCCGACTGGGAGACCATGAAGAATGCCGCGGACACCTTGGAAGCGCTCGAAATCACCTATGATGCGCGCATCATTTCGGCTCATCGCACGCCGGACAGGCTGGTGAACTTCGCCAAGGGCGCAAAGGACGAGGGCTTCAAGGTCATCATCGCCGGCGCCGGCGGCGCGGCACACCTGCCGGGGATGGCGGCGTCCATGACGCCGCTGCCGGTCTTCGGCGTGCCTGTGCAATCCCGTGCGCTCTCCGGCCAGGACAGTCTTCTCTCGATCGTGCAGATGCCTGCCGGCATTCCTGTCGGCACGCTCGCGATCGGCAAGGCCGGCGCCGTCAACGCCGCCCTTCTTGCCGCCGCCGTCCTGGCACTTGGCGACGAAGAGATCGCCGACCGGCTCGACGAATGGCGGGCGCGCCAGAGCGCGGCAGTCGCCGAATATCCGATGGACGACCTATGAACGTGAAGACGATCGGCATCATCGGCGGCGGCCAGCTCGGCCGCATGCTGGCCATGGCGGCCGCCCGCCTGAATTTCCGCACCATCATCCTCGAGCCACAGGCGGATTGCCCGGCCGCCCATGTCGCCAACGCGCAGATTGCCGCTGCCTATGACGATGCGGCCGCGCTTGCCGAGCTGGCGAAGCGCTGCGATGTCGTGACCTATGAATTCGAGAATGTGCCAGTGACCGCCGCCGAGGATCTCGCCTTGCAGGTAACGGTCTATCCGCCGCCCAAGGCGCTGGAAATGGCGCAGGACCGGCTGACTGAAAAGAGCTTCATCAACGGCTGCGGCATTCCGACGGCCCGCTTCCATGCCGTCGACAGCCAGGCCGATCTCGAAAAGGCGCTCGCCGATTTCGGTGGGCAAGGTGTGCTGAAGACCCGTCGTCTCGGCTATGACGGCAAAGGGCAGCGCGTCTATCGCTCCGCCGCCGACAGCGCCGAGGGCGGCTATGCAGCCCTGGGCAGCGTGCCGCTGATTCTGGAAAGCTTCGTATCCTTCGAGCGTGAAATCTCGATCATCGCCGCCCGAGGCAGCGACGGGAAAGTCGCCTGCTACGATCCAGCGGAGAACGTCCATCGCAACGGCATTCTCCACACCTCGACGCTGCCGGCGAGTATTTCCGCTCAGACCGCCGCGGCCGCGCGTGAAGCTGCGGAGAAGATATTGACGGCGCTCGGCTATGTCGGCGTCATCGGCATCGAGTTCTTCGTGCTTGCCGATGGCAGCCTGATCGCCAATGAAATGGCGCCGCGCGTCCACAATTCCGGCCATTGGACGGAGGCCGCCTGTGTCATCTCGCAATTCGAGCAGCATATCCGCGCCGTCGGCGGCCTGCCGCTCGGAAATCCTCGGCGCCACTCGGATTGCGTCATGACGAATCTCATCGGCGACGACATCCTGGCACTGCCGGAATGGCTGCGCCTTGACGACACGCTCGTGCATCTCTACGGCAAGACGGAAGCCCGGCCGGGCCGCAAGATGGGCCATGTTACACAGCTTCTACGCTGAGAGCAGCGGGAAAAAGCCCTGACATGGTTGACAGCGCACGGTCGACAGGGTATTTGCTCCCCACCCTAAAGAGCGCGCCCTGAGCGCGCTTTTGATTGTTAAAGACCCGGGCGAATGTGACATTCCCCCTCAGAGATCGCGGATCAGAAAAATGAAGATCAAGAATTCGCTCAAGTCGCTCAAGGCGCGCCATCGTGACAACCGTCTCGTCCGCCGCAAGGGCCGCATCTACATCATCAACAAGCTGAACCCGCGCTACAAGGCTCGTCAGGGCTGATATAGCGCGGCTCCGATCCCATGGATCGGGCTTCAGTTTTAGTTGATCGCATCAAATTTGTTTTGATCTTCGACATTGGCGGGCTACTATGCCCGCCATGCGCGTTTTTGCTTTGTCATATCTAGCCCTGCCGATTCTGTTTGCTCTGACTGCCTCTGCGCCTCATACGGCTCTGGCTGACGAGCAGAACCCTGTGGAAAAGCAGAATTCGGGCAATTCCTCCGGCACCCTGTCACCCAAGCAGCAGCTCGACAATCTATTCACAGCGCTGAAGCGCCAACGCGACCCCGACCAGGCAAGCTTGATTGCGGATCAGATCAGTGCCGAACTCAGCGATTCCGGCAGCGCCACCATCAATCTCCTGATGCAATGGGCCGACAAGGCCATTCAGGAAAAGCGCAATGCCGCCGCGATGGATTATCTCGATCAGGTGATCTCGCTGAAGCCCGACTACGTCGAAGGCTGGAACCGCCGCGCCACGCTCAATTTTGCGATCGGCGACTATCGCAAGTCGATGGAAGACATCAATCAGGTCCTGCGCATCGAGCCGCGCCATTTCGGCGCGCTGGCCGGCATGGCGGCGATGCTGACCGAGCGCGGCAACGACGCACAGGCTCTCAGGGTCTGGGATCGTTTTCTGGAAGTCTACCCGGCGAATCGATCGGCCCAGGAAGAAGCCGGCAAGCTCTCGGAAAAACTTGCCGGCAGCCGCACCTGATTTTCTGCCGTGGTCTCCCGGAGGAAATCGCATTTGGAGGGATGAAAAGCCGCAATATCGCGCTAGATTAGCGTCTTAAGATATTTGATCCGTGCCGCAATGATCGATTCTCTGTTCACCGTCATCGTTCTCCTTATCGTTTTCGCCGCAGGCTTTTCCGCCTACAAGACCCGCGCCATCGAGCAGGCCTATCCCAATATTGGCGAGCTTACCGATATTGGCGGTTATCGCCTCAACGCCGTCCATCTGCCGCGCCCCACAACCGCGGATCTACCCGCCTTGATCTTTATCCACGGCGCCAGCGGCAATCTGCGCGATCAGCTGGCAGCTTTCGCAGCGCCCTTAAGTGGCCGCGCTGAAATGCTATTCGTCGATCGCCCCGGTCACGGCTATTCCGAACGCGGGACCGCCGAAAACGCCCTTCCCTCCGGTCAGGCCGATGCCATCGCCCAACTGATGGATAAGCGCGGCATCAAGAGCGCCATCATCGTCGGCCACTCCTTCGGCGGCGCAATCGCAGCTGCCTTTGGCATGCGCCATCCTGAAAGAACCGAGGGCCTGCTCTTTCTCGCGCCGGCAACACACCCCTGGTCCGGCGGCGTCGACTGGTACTATACGCTTGCCGCCACGCCCGTCTTCGGCTGGCTCTTTACGCAGATCTTCGTTATCCCGCTCGGCTTGCGCCGGGTCGAGACCGGCACGCTCAGCATCTTCCGCCCGAATGCGCGGCCGGCCGACTATATAATGAAGACGGCACCGGAACTGGTGCTGCGGCCGCGGACCTTCCGCAACAACGCGATCGATGTGGTCAATCTCTTTGCTTATGTCTCGGCCCATGCGCCTCGCTACAGCGAGATCAAGGCACCCGTGATCATCATTACCGGCGACAGCGACGATGTCGTGCTGGAGGAGTTGCATTCACGTGGACTTGCCCGGGATATCGCGGGCGCCGAACTCGTCACCATCCGCAATCTCGGCCATAAGCCCGATTATGTAACGACGGATGTCGCGATCGCCGCCATGGAACGGCTGGCAGGCCAGCCGCGCGATCTGCAAGTGCTCGCCGCACAGGCGGAAATCCGCATCAGCAGCCTCGGCAGCGACGTTTCCGGGCGACAGCCTTCCTCTCAGGCCGTGACGACATCCTGACCAGGCACATCCTCGAATATGCGGCTCTGCGGCACGGTCTCGATGGTCTGCCGCACTGCCTGCAGCATGATGGATGCCAGCCGCTCCGTTGCCGGGCTCCCCTCCGTCTCGGCACGATGCAGCACGAGATCGAGCGTCGGCAAAGCCGGCAAGCCCGCCTCATCAGGCGTCAATTGCCGTATCTTTGGCGGCAGGCCGAGCGGCGTGCGCAGTGTCAGGCCAAGACCTGCCGCCGTCGCCGCCCAAAGCCCGCCGAGGCTCGGGCTGACGAAGGATATCCGCCAGCCGATACCGGCACGATCGAGCGTCTTGGTGGCGATGTTGCGCAACAGACACGGCGCTTCCAGCGAGGCCAATGGCATGACCTCACCGCTATCGGCATGCCAGTGCATCGTGCCATTAGCCGGACCGACCCAGCAGAGCGGCACTTCGGCAATACGGTCTGTGTAAGCGGTGCGGAAACCGTCGCTCCAGGCAAGCGCCAGATCGAGCTTGCCTGACGTCACCCGCTCCACAAGCTCCACGTTGCGCACCACACGCGCCTCGATGCGCACCTTCGGATGCGCGCGGGCGAAACGACCCAGCACTTCCGGCAGCAGCGTCTCGCCAAAATCCTCCTGCAGACCGAGGCGCACCCAGCCTTCAAGCTCGGTTCCATGGAGCGCCGTGGCCGCCTCGTCATTCAGATCCAACAGCCGCCGTGCATAGCCAAGCATCGTCTCTCCTGCCTCCGTCAACGCCAGCCCTCTGCCCACCTTGCGGAAGATCGGCGTACCCGCCTGCTCCTCAAGCTTCTTGAGCTGGGCGCTGATCGCAGACGTCGAGCGTCCGAGCCTGTCGGCCGCCTTGGCATAGCTGCCAAGATCCATACCGGTGACGAAGCTGCGCAGCACATCGAGATCGAAGATGACTTTTCGCATGGATAACCATCCATATTTTTGGGACTATGTATCCAGAATTATCTGATTTTCAGGATGATTATCCACTGGCATTCTATGATCGTCAAGTGACACGGAAACAGGAGCAATCCCATGCCATTCACCCGCATCACCCTTCTGCGTGGCAAGTCGCCGGAATATCTCAAGGCACTTTCGGATAATTTTCACCGCGCCCTGGTCGAAGCCTTCGACGTGCCGCCGACCGATCGCTTCCAGTCCATTCATCAGCTGGAGCCGCATGAACTCATCTTCGATCGCACCTATTTCGCCAGCAAGCCGCGTTCGGACGATTACGTTTTCTTCGACGTCACAACGGGCAAGCCGCGCAGCACCGAGGTCAAGCAGGCATTCTATCGCCGCGTCGCCGAACTTCTTGCAGATGCACCCGGCATTCGTCCTGAGGACATTATGATCACCATCACCACAGCCACACGCGAAGATTGGTCCTTCTCCGATGGCCGCGCGCAGATGATCGAACAGGTCTGACAGACATGCCTCAGACCACATCGATCCAAACGCCGGCCATTCATCGCGCCGGCACGAATATGCGGCCATCGCCCGAGGGCATCGCCACCGCCTCCTTCCTGGTGGAGTCGCTTGTGGAGAACGCTGAAAACGGCGGTCTCACAGCCATGCGTTGTGAGCTCGAACCTGGCGTGATGACCCGCTGGCATACACATCCGCATGGACAGATCCTCTATGTTCTGTCCGGCTTCGGACTTGCCGAACGCTTCGGCGGCCCTGCAGAAGAGCTGCACGCCGGCGACTGCATCAGCTTCGCGCCGAACGAACGCCATCGGCACGGTGCGACGCCTGAAAATGCCTTTTCCTATATCAGCATCCAGGCAGCGCAAAATGGAAGCGCCGTAACCTGGCTGGAGGAATGACGATGATCGCCATGCAATATAACTTCCCCCTCCCCGCGGATTACGACATGGCGATCATCGATCGCCGTATTCGCGAAAAGGGCCCCCTGCTCGACAATCTCCCGGGCCTGAAGTTCAAGGCCTATCTGACGGCAAGAAAGGGCGATGCCGTCACGGGGAGCCGGCAGAATTTTTACTCCCCCTTCTACGTCTGGCAGCAGGAAGAAGGCCTGAGCGACTTCGTCTGCGGTCCCGGTTTCCTCGCCCTTACCGAGAATTTCGGCCGCCCTCAGGTCAACACCTGGATCGCCTGGCACGTCGAGACGTCTGCGGATATTCGCGGCGCCAAGTTCGCGACACGCGAGGTGGTCGCAATCGACGCCGAAACATCGCTGGCCGAACTCCGCGCAAACGAGGCCGAGGCAGCAGCGCAGGCCATAACGAACGGTGAAGCCCTCGCCTCGGTCGCCGCCTTCGAGCCGACCCACTGGACGCTGGTGCGCTTCTACCTCTTGGCAGAGCCGCCGAAAGATGCGGCCCGGACAGGTATCCAGACCTACGATGTCGGGCATCTTTCGCTGCCTGGCATCGCCAGAAGTGTCACAGAGACAATCTCGTTGTTTTAAAGGAAATGCGGGCGCTTTATGGAGGGAAAGTCTTTCTGAATCCGAAGGGTGATCCCTCCATGGTCGATATCGCAATGATCGAAGCCGCCCGCACTCGCCTCGCCGGTCGGGCGCGCCGCACGCCGCTGCTCTCTTCGCCCTTTCTCGATGAGATCGCCGGGCGCCGCCTGTTCGTGAAAGCCGAATGCTTGCAGCACTCGGGCTCCTTCAAGTTTCGCGGCGGCTGGTCGGCGGTCTCCGCGCTGGAACCGACCGTACGCGCCAGGGGCGTCATCGCCTTCTCCTCCGGCAATCACGCGCAGGGCGTGGCGCTGGCAGCCAAGCTGCACGGCATCCCCGCCGTCATCATCATGCCCACCGATGCGCCGAAGCTGAAGATCGCCAATACCCGTGCCTTCGGCGCCGAAGTCGTGCTCTATGATCGTATCCAGGAAGATCGCGACGAGATCGGCGCGCGCATTTCCAAGGAGCGCGGCCTGACGCTGATCAAGCCCTTCGACGAACCGCAGGTGATCGCCGGCCAGGGAACGACCGGGCTGGAAATCGCCGAACAGGCGGCGGAGGAAGGCATCGAGGCTGCTAGCGTGCTCGTGCCCTGCGGCGGTGGCGGCCTGGCTTCAGGGATCGCTCTGGCACTCGAATCCCGCGCACCGGGATTAAAGGTGCACCCATGCGAGCCGGAAAACTTCGATGACACCACCCGCTCGCTGGCCTCGGGCAAGATCGAGCGCAATACCGCGCTGCAGGGCTCGATCTGCGACGCCATCATCACGCCGCAGCCAGGCAACATCACCTTCCCGATCCTCAAGCGCCTCTGCGGTCCCGGCCTCGTCGTGACAGATGAGGAAGCGCAGAAAGCTATGGCACTCGCCTTCACTCGGCTGAAGATCGTGGTTGAACCGGGCGGCGCCGTCGCGCTTGCCGCGGCACTCTTCCACGGCAGGCAAATCGAGGGTGATGCGGTGATCGCCGTCACTTCTGGCGGCAATGTCGACAGGGAAATTTTCGAGGCCGCGCTAAGCCGCCATTAAGCCGCCCTCTAGTTGACAGCGCGGCGATAGAGCGCCAGCGATCCGGCAAGAGCCAAAAGCGCGCCGCCACAGGCGCGCTCGAGCCATTTCGCCCCTTCCGATTTCAGGACGCGGACGGCCTGCGAACCGAAGACCGCATAGCCGAACATGATCATGAAATCGAGTGCTGCGAAGATCGCACCCAAAACGATATACTGCTGCATCTGCGGCGCCGAGGGATCAATGAACTGCGGCAGGAAGGCCGAGAAGAAGAGATAGCCCTTCGGGTTGGTGACCGCGACCATGAAGCTCTTCAGGCCTATGGAAAAGGCGGTTCCCTTCGACTGGCTTGCGCTCGCCTGCAAGGCGCCGTCTATGCTCCCCTTGGAGCGCAGCATCATGATGCCAAGAAAGGCGAGATAGGCCGCACCCACCCATTTCAGGGCCGAAAACCAGAATTCGGAAGCCGCCAGCAGGGCGCCAAGCCCGATGGCAACGGCGCTGATCAGCACCGCATCGGAAAGAACGGCACCGATCATGCCCGGCAAGGCGCGCCTGATGCCGAAGCGAGAGCCATTGGTCAGCGCCAGAAGCACAGTCGGCCCCGGCGTCGCGATACCGATGAATGAAACGGCGGCGAAGGCGAGCAGCGTGGTGAGATGCATGGGGTCCCTCCTCTGGAAGAGGAGAAGGTTGCATGTGGGAAGGTGGTTAGCAAGTGTCCGCTTGCTTCCAGTCTGCCGTACCTCTGATACCCCCCTCTACAAACTCGATCAGCTATGGGTATCTCCCACCCCTCGAACTACTCCACCAATCCCGCATCTTTCGCAGCCAGCGCGCCAATCGCCGACCAGTCCAACTCCTCGCCGCCATGCGCCAGCAGGTTGAGGAACCGATCGCGCAACAGGCTTGCCAGCGGCAGCGGCACGTTCAGCGCCTCGCCGGCAGCCAATGCCAGCCGAATGTCCTTCTGGCCGAGCGGCGCGGTAAAGCCCGCCGGCTGGAACTTGCGATCCGCGATCAGCCCGCCATAGGTCTTGTAGACAGGCGCGTTGAAAAGCGTCGAGGTCAAGAGATCGAGATAGGCATGTCGGTCGACGCCGCCCTTCTCGACCAGCGCCATGGCCTCGCCAAGCGACTCGATAACCGAAGCGATGAGGAAATTGCCGCTGAGCTTGACGAGATTGGCCGCCTTCGGTTCCTCGCCGAGGACGAAGGTGCGCTGACCGATGGCGTCAAAAAGCGGCGTAACCGACTGGATGGCGTCTGGCGCACCCGCGGCGGCAACGAAAAGCTTCGCCGCAGCAGCAGCTTCCGGGCGACCGAAGACGGGAGCGGCAACGAAGCGCTGGCCCGCCGCGGCATGCTCTTTAGTAAGCCGCTCGGACATGGCGACGCTGATTGTGCTTGCAGAGATATGGACTGCACCCTTGCCAACGCTTGCCAAAACGCCGCCATTGCCATGAACGACGGCCGACAGCGCATCGTCATGGGCGAGCATGGTGAAGACAGCCTCGCCGCCGCACGCATCCGCTACGGTCGCCGCAACCTTGGCGCCCTCGCGGGCCAGAACCTCGGCCTTGTCGCGCGAACGATTGTAGACGGTCACCTCATGCCCGGCCTTGATGAGATTGACGGCCATGGCGCTGCCCATCAGGCCCAATCCGATAAATCCGACTTTCATTGGCATATCTCCTTCTCAATCCGCCTGCTTGCGGATTGCAGGCGCTTCGGCTTCAAGAAAAAACCCGCCGTCTTTCGACAGCGGGTCTCGGATGTTTGGGGTGCTGCCGCAATCGGATGTCGGCAATCACACGCCGGACTGGCCGTCCGAACCGATATAGGCAATGCGCAGCATGTTGGTGGCGCCCGGCGTTCCGAGCGGAACACCTGCGGAAATGATGATGCGGTCGCCCGGCTTGCCGAAGCCTTCCTCGGCAACGATGCGGCAGGCATTGTTGACCATGTCGTCGAGGTCGGTCGCATCGTGGGTAACAACGCAGTGCATGCCCCAGACCACAGACAGGCGGCGTGCCGTCTGGATGATCGGCGACAGCGCCAGGATCGGAACCTGCGGACGCTCGCGCGAGGCACGCAGACCGGTGGTGCCGGAGGACGTGTAGCAGACGATGGCGGCAAGCTTCAGCGTCTCGGCAATCTGGCGGGCGGCGAGCGAAATTGCGTCGGCGCCGGTTGCTTCAGGCAGAGCACGCTGAGCATAGATGATACCCGGATAATGCGGCTCGCGCTCGATGGTGCCTGCAATCGAGGCCATCATGGAAACGGCTTCGACCGGATAGTCGCCGGAAGCGGATTCTGCCGACAGCATGACGGCATCGGCGCCTTCGAAGACGGCGGTCGCGACGTCGGAGACTTCGGCGCGGGTCGGGACCGGCGCGGAGATCATCGATTCCAGCATCTGCGTGGCGACGACCACCGGCTTACCGGAGCGGCGGCAGGCGCGGATCAACTGCTTCTGAATGCCGGGAACGGCTTCCAGCGGCATTTCCACCCCGAGGTCGCCACGGGCCACCATCAGTGCATCGGAAAGCTCGATGATTTCCTCGATGCGCTCGACAGCCTGCGGCTTCTCGATCTTCGACATCAGGCCGACACGGCCATGCGAGATCTTGCGAACTTCCGTCAGGTCCTCCGGGCGCTGGATGAAGGAGAGCGCAACCCAGTCGACTTCATTGGTCGCGAGAACGGCGTCGAGGTCGGCGCGGTCCTTGTCGGTCAGCGCGCCGACGCCGAGCAGCGTATCAGGCAGGCTGACACCCTTGCGGTCGGAAATCTTGGTGCCCGAAATGACCGTTGTCACGATGCTCTTGCCGTCGCACTTTTCGGCACGCAGCGCCAGCTTGCCGTCATCGATCAGCAGGCGGTGGCCGGGCTGAACCGATTCCAGGATTTCCGGATGCGGCAGGTAGACACGCGTGTTGTCGCCGGGGATATCCTGATTGTCGAGCGTGAAAGTCTGACCGGGCTTGAGATCGACCTTGGTGTCAGCAAACTTGCCGACGCGCAGCTTGGGACCCTGCAAGTCAGCGAGAATGCCGATCGGCCGACCACAGCGAGCTTCGACGGCGCGAATGCGCTGGATCAGGGTACGCATCACATCATGGCTGGCATGGCTCATGTTGATGCGGAACAGGTCCGCGCCGGCCTCATGAAGCTTCTGGATCATTTCCTCCGAAGAGGAGGCCGGACCGAGCGTTGCGAGGATTTTGACTTTTCGGTTTCGTCTCATCAATTCTGGCTTTCTTGGCTGCCCGAGGGCTCGGAAAGCTGAACCATCCAGCTCGCCTGGCGCCCGGTGTCGTATTCCTTGAATCCCATCTTCTGGTAGCCACGCGCGTAGCAGTCCTTGACGCCTGGGATTTTGAATTCATTTTCCGCCACGCACATTTCGACGTCGCCCGTCCAGCGGCCGCCGCGGGCCGCATCTTCTGCGTAGAGATAATAATAGCGGGATTGAAGCGGCCCCTCGATCAAAGTCGCACAGGTATTGGCCGGAATCTGCCACCAGCCCTCCGTCACCCAGCCGTCCTTGGCGCGATAGCCGATCGCAACGCCAACAAGGTTCTGCGTACCGTTGCACGTTCGGAAATCGGCATGAGCTGCATTCGGCATAAGGAAGAACGGCGCTGCCGCAACGAGGATGAGGAAGGCGATTCGGGCGAGCGGACCTGACCGCTTAACGAAACGTGGCGCGACTTGGCTGGACACGGCTTCCAATTGGCTCCCGGTTATTCGTTGTTGCGTCTTCTTGCGCCGCCATCCCATGAATGTCAACGCAACTCTAATCGATTATATTTTCTTCACGGGATGGTGACGGCACCATGCGCCGCTCCTCATCCGATCGAAGTTGCAAACCTTGCACCTTCCATCCGCACATGCAATCAAACAAAGAGTTGAAAATTTCAATAATCGACAATCCGCATGACCGATTTCAGACCGTTCGAATTTATACCCGGCAATCGTGACAAAGGCATGGTCATCCTCGGCGATCACGCCATGCGGCGCCTGCCTGAGCATTATGGCAGCCTGGGCCTGCCGGAGACCGCCTTTTCCCGCCACATCGCCTACGACATCGGCATCGAAAGCCTGTGCCGTCATCTCTGCGCGCGGCTTGATGTGCCGGGCGTGCTGGGCGGCTTTTCCCGTCTGCTGATCGATCCAAACCGCGGCGAGGATGACCCGACACTCATCATGAAGATCTCGGACGGAGCGATCATCCCGGGCAATCATCCGATCACGGATGAGGAATGGAACCACCGTATAGAAGCCTTCCACCGGCCCTATCATCATGCGGTCGACGAAACGATATCAGCCGTGGCCGCGGCAACGGGCAAGGCGCCCCTGGTTTTCTCGATGCACTCCTTCACGCCGGCATGGAAAGGCGTGCCGCGCCCTTGGCATGCAAGCGTGCTCTGGGATAGCGACAGGCGCGCCGTCGCGCCGCTCCTTGCAAAGCTCGGCGCCGATACCGATCTCGTTATCGGAGACAATGAGCCCTATGACGGTGCGTTGCGCAACGACACGATGTTCCGCCATTGCATGATGAAAGGTATTGCGCATGCGCTGCTGGAGATCCGGCAGGATCTGATCGTTGACGAGGCCGGCATTGCCGAATGGGCGGACCGCCTGGCACCGATCTTCTCAGAGATCAATGCCGATCCGGCACTGCATGAATATAAGCGCTATCCTTCGCGCACTGGGCCTTACGAGGCGTGAGCCGGCAAGCGGATAGAGGAGAAAGAGATGACCACACTCACCAAGGAACAAGAGATCGAGCTTGAGGCCGCCGCCTTTCGCCGCCTCGTTTCGCATTTGCGCGAACGCAGCGACGTTCAGAATATCGACCTCATGAACCTCGCCGGCTTCTGCCGCAACTGTCTCTCCAACTGGTATCGCGAAGCGGCCGAAGAAGCGGGCCTCCCCGTCAGTAAGGACGAGTCGCGCGAAGTGATCTATGGCATGCCCTACGAAGATTGGAAAAACCTGCACCAGAACGAAGCCTCGCCTGTGCAAAAAGCCGCTTTCGAGCAGAACAAGCCAAAAGATTAACGCTCCCTTCACCAATTCGGCTTGACCTTGCGCGTCATTCGCGGCACGTCAACTGCCCGATCGAATTCGAAATACCGCGCAAGCCACGAAGCGATGTGCCCCATCGGTGACCGGCCGATCTCATCTGCGACGGGCTGCAAGCGACCCCTTTGAGACCCTTTAGGAGAAGTGCATGGAAGAGAACAGCGTCGAGAACGTGGCCGCGGCGGAACTGCGTCAATTCATCGAGCGCATCGAGCGCCTCGAAGAAGAAAAGGCCGCGATTGGATCCGACATCAAGGACGTCATGGGCGAAGCCAAGGGCCGCGGCTACGACACCAAGGCGATCCGCACCATCATCCGCCTTCGCAAGAAGGACGCGAACGAACGCCTGGAAGAAGAATCCATCCTGCAGACCTACATGGCCGCACTCGGCATGGAATAATCGAGGCGTTATCAGCCTTGAGAGATGATCGGGAGCCGGCTTGCCGGCTCCATTCTTTTTGCGTGTTACTCAGCGAAAAGACGACCGATCAATTCGGCAGCACTGCCTTGCCAAAGCTCACCCTTGCCGGTTCCTGACCATAGGGACAGGAAATCCGGTGATCCCGTCGCCGTCGAAGCACCACGGATGTCCCGCGTGAACTTGTTTTGCGCCGGAAAGGGAAGGATGGCGTCCGGCTTCCCATCCATCTCGTCCATGAAGCGGTTCTCGATCCCGCGCGCAAAGCGGCCCGAAAAGGCGCGTGTCGTGCGCGTCCTGCGTTCCGATGTTTCGACAAGCTTCTTGCGATAGGGAGCCGACGTTCCGGCCTCCGTGCAGGCAAGGAAGGCCGTGCCCATCTGCACGACCTGCGCACCCGCCTGCAGCGCCGCCCGGATATCGCTCGGGGTCATGATGCCGCCGGCTGCGATCAGCGGCACACGAATGGTGCCGACGCATTGCGCCAGGAGATCGCGCATGCTGATTTCCGGATCCGCTGCCTTGGCATCGAAAATGCCGCGATGGCCCCCCGCTTCGAAGCCCTGCAGCACGATCGCATCCGCGCCGCTCTCTTCCAGCCTCCTCGCCTCGTCGAGCGTCGTCGCCGTGCCGATCAGCGGGATACCTGCCTTTTTCGCCTCGCGTACGTGATCGGTCGGCAACAGGCCGAAGACGAAGCTGAAGCAGGCCGGCTTGATGCGCAAGACAGCTTCAAATTGCGCATCGAAATCCTCTTCATAGGGAGGAGAAAGCTGCGGCGACGGCAGCTTCAACTCCTGGCGATATCGCGCGGTCGCCGCCGCCGCGCGCTCAAGCCTATCGGCCGAGACCTCCGGGATTGAATGCGGGATGAAGAGATTGATCGAAAACGGCTTGTCGGTTCGCTGGCGCACCTGGGCTGCAAAGGCTTCTATGGCCGCGGCATTGGAGTACGCGCCGCCCATGGCGCCGAGAGCGCCGGCAGCGGAAGCCGCAGCCACGAGATCCACCGACGAGGGACCACCGGCCATCGGGGCGACGATCAAGGGATGTTTCAAGCCAAGCTGTTGAAAAAGATTGCCGTCCATAGGATCGTCCTTCCGGAAATGCCCGCCCAAATCTCAACCCAACATAGGTGTTGCGCGATGAGTTGCTAGGAGCGACCAAGCGCCGCGGTGCGGGCCTCGATCGCCTTGATCACCGACACCATGTCGAGCCGGCCATTGCCGAGCTCGACGCTCTCGCCATAAAGAGTGCGGCAGAGATCGAGGACAGGCGATGCCATGTTCGCGGCGCGGGCCGCCTCCGCGATCAGTTTCGTGCTGTTGAACGCATCGGCCGTCGCCGCCTGCACTGAAAAATCCTGTGCGATAAGCTTCGGAATTTTCACCCGCGTCAGATCGCTGGCCATCGGGCCGGAATCGATCGCGGCCTGGAAGGTCTTGAGATCGAGCCCGTTGCTCTCGGCAAAATGCGCGGCCTCGGCGAGCCCCGCCAGCATCGTGCAGAGATAGAGATTGACGGTCAGCTTCATGAGCAGCGCATTGCCGACCGGGCCACACAGGATCGTCTCGCGGCACATAGGCGCAAGCAGCGGCTGCACCTCGGCTACCGTCTCCGCATCGCCGCCGAGCAATGCGACGAGCTGTGCCGTCTCGGCAGGCTTCCTCGATCCCGAAACCGGGGCTTCGACATATCGCCCGCCGGCGCTAAGAATATCGGCCGCAAGCCCACGCGAATAGTCAGGCGGATTGGAGCCCATCGACACGACAACATGACCGGAGACCAGCCTGGCAAAGTCCGGTGTCCCGCGCCGCAGTACCTCGTCCAGCACTATGTCATTAACAAGCATGAGGATGACGATGCGGGCGCGCTCGAATACGTCCTCGACACTTGCAGCAACGGCCGCGCCGGCCTCGCGCAATGGTTCCACAGCGGCGAGCGAACGATTCCAAACCACGAGCTTCGTGCCGGCCCTTGCAAGATTGAGGGCCATCGGCTGGCCCATGACGCCGAGACCGACAAAGCCGACCTCCTCGCCCGGCTCGATGCCGGGACGTTCGCTGACGTTGGTCATCATAACAACTCCGACGGTTCGGGTGACTATGCGAACTCTGATGTCAGAAGCCGGCGGGAGAGCTCACTTGCCTTTCCCGCCGGATATGGGTTCATGGTTTACTTAGAACAGGCGGTCCAGCCACTCATTCTTGTCCGGCGCGCGGCCGAACTGGATGTCGGTCAGCGCAGCTTTCAGGCGCAGGGTCGTAGGACCAGCTTCACCATCGCCGATAGTGAAGCCGTATTTGCGGCCCTTCAGCTTGCCGATCGGCGTCACGACGGCTGCCGTGCCGCAAGCAAAGGCTTCGCTCAGGCGGCCGCTCTCGGCATCGGCTTGCCACTGCTCGATCGAATAGGGCTCCTCGCGCACGGTCAGGCCCATGTCGCGTGCCAGCTTGATGAGGGAGTCGCGGGTGATGCCCGGCAGGATCGTGCCGGTCAGCGGCGGCGTCTGGAGCGAACCGTCCTTGAACACGAAGAAAATGTTCATGCCGCCAAGCTCCTCGATCCAGCGTTTTTCGACGGCATCGAGGAAGACAACCTGATCGCAACCTTCACGCTGGCCTTCGGCAAGCGCGGAAAGGCTTGCGGCATAATTGCCGCCGCACTTGGCTGCACCGGTGCCACCTGGAGCGGCACGCGTATAATTCTCGGAAAGCCAAAGCGTGACGGCCGATCCGCCGCCCTTGAAAAAAGAGGCAACCGGGGATGCAATGACACAATAGATGTATTCTGCCGATGGCTTTGTGCCGAGCGCGACTTCCGTGCCGATCATGAACGGCCGCAGATAGAGCGATGACCCCTCGGCCGTCGGAATCCACGCGCGATCGATCTTGACGAGCTCGCGAACGGATTCGACGAAAAGATCCTCGGGCAGGGTCGGCATCGCCAGCCGCTCGGCCGAATTGTGGAAGCGGCGCGCATTGGCGCTCGGGCGGAAAAGGGCAGCCCCGCCGTCGGGCAGATGATAGGCCTTCATGCCCTCGAAGATTTCCTGGGCATAGTGAAGCACTACGGTCGCCGGATCGAGAGCAAGCGCCTTGCGCGGCTCGATCTTGGCACCGTGCCAACCGCGATCCTGCGAATAGCGGATCGTCGCCATGTGGTCGGTGAAGATGCGGCCGAAGCCCGGGTTCTGCAGCAGCGCTTCCCGCTCGCTGGCCGTCGCGGGATTGGGGTTTTTCTGGATGTCGAAGGTTAATGTTTCGCCGTTGCTCATGGCTCCTCCAATGCTTCTTGTGTCGCGGCTTTCGCCGCCCATCTCCCGAAGGATGGTGTAAATCAAATCGGGTGGTATTTGATTGCGTTTACGCCTGTTCTCACGCAAGTTTAAGAGCGATTTGCATAAAATTATGAGGCGAATCGCTATTTCTCGTTTGCAAGCCGACTATCGGTCTCATTGGGCTTCCATCAGAGCGATTTCGCAACGGCTTCGGCGGCGGCAGCGCCAGTTTCATAGGCGCCATGCGCGGTAGAATAACGCGCCTTCGAGCAGGCTTCTCCGGCGAAGAACAAGCGCCCGTCATGGGAAGCGGCGAGGACGCCGCGGAGATCGGACGCACCGGGCGTCGCATAAGAATAGGAGCCGCCGAAGAAGGGCTCTCCCGCCCAGGCTGACGCCGCCAACGGCGACAACTTCCTACCGACATCGGCGCCGAAGGTGCGCTTTAACTGCTCGACCGAAAAATCAAACATGGCATCTACGCCCTCTCGCTCCAGATCGAGCGCAAGATCGGCGGCGAAATAGGCTTCGATGACCGGCATGCCGAATGGCTTCAGCTGATAGGCTCCCGTCCGGCGGCTATGCTGCGATCCCATCACATGCGCATCCTCCGGGAACATCCGAGGTTCGGCTGTGCGAAGAAAGAGCTTGTTTGCCAAGCCGAGCGGCAGGCGGGATGCCGCTTCGATCTTCTCCGGAAGAGGTGGCCAGAAGGCGATGCGTTCGGCCGCAAGCACATTGGTGGAAACGGTGACGATGACGGCCTTTGCCCGCAGCTCACCCTTGGCGGTCGAAAGCACGATATGCTCAGCGCCGCTGTGATCGATGCGGCTGACCTCGGCGCCGACAACGGTCGGTACCCGCAGGCCGTAAGTGGCGACCACCATGCCGTAGCCCTGCCGCACGCGCCAGTCAGGACCGGGGCCGGGATCGTAGCGGCCAAGATCGATCACCGAGGACTTGTCGAGCTCTCCCCCGGTCATGAAGGCGCCGACAGCGTAAATCCTTTCATTCCACGGATCATCAGGCGACAACATGGCCGAGAGATCGGCATCTGTATCTCCCTCATACCCATAGACCCGCTCGAAGAAGTCGTTGACGGCGGCAGCTGCAGCCTTCGCATCGGGATCGTTCTGTTCCAACCGATGGCCGCCGTCGCTCCAGGGCGCGGGCGTGCGATCGACGGTCAGGCCCACTTCCTCGGCAATATCAGTCCAGGCGTTGGTGCGCGCGCCATGCAGCCAGCCGCAGCCCAAGTCGAGCGCGGCGGCATCGGCTCCGAACGGATGGATCGAGCGGGCGCGGCCACCGACGCGATCGGAGGCTTCGAGCAAGAGGATCGAGAGATCCGGCCGAAGCAATTGCAGTTGCCGGGCTGCAGCCACACCGGCTGCGCCGGCACCGATCACAGTAACGTCGACCTCGCCGCCTCTCCAGGATTCGATGGGCATTCCCGTTCCTCTTCGCACATGCGCTGGAGAATAATCCAGCCGCGCGACTTGGTGATATGAGGCTTGCCAATCCGCCGGCGGGAGCCCTGTCGATCATCTGTAGCCGACCTCGGCGCGGCCTGTAAACGGTCACAATGATGGGCATACCAAATTGCCGCATTGAGCGGAAATGACGAATGTCGTAGGTGCTTCATCGAGGCAGATAATGAGGAAGATCGTGCGGAAACCGACCTTCGCAAAAACACGTTCGACCAAGACGCGCAGTATTGGAGGCGCTTGTGCCAACACAGCTCAATAAGACGGCGGCCGGACGTCGGACTTCTTTCAAGTCGCGTCAGGAAACACCGATGTTCACGAAGGAGTGGTCCATCCCCGCGATCCTCACCGTCTTCCTGCTCGGCGTCTGCGGTCTGATCGCCTATTTCACCTGGACCCTCCTGCCGCCGGCGGCGACAGCACAGAACCATGTCGGTGGAGCTGCCATACTCAGCGATAGCAGTGCTCATCCGACGGCCAATTCCGCGCCCCAAAACAGAAGTAACGGCCGCAGCGGCGATGACGCAGGAATGAAGACTAAGATGCATGGGCGCGGTTTTGGCTCTACGGTCGCGCCCGGATAACAGCGGGCATGCGGCTATCCGACGACGCACTTCTTGACGAAATGCAGCCAGCTGTCGTTGCGCCGGATGGTCGCGCGCGGCAGGCCGAACGGATCATCGCCTGGCCTTGCCCGGCCGCGGCGTGTCGTGGTTGCGGCGCTGTAACCGGCTTCATAGGCAAGCACCCGATCGAGCGGCGTTTCGTCGCCATAGGGAAAGCAGAAGGACGAAACGCCCTCGTCGAGCAAATCTTCGAGCAGCTCGCGCGAATGCGTGATCTGACGGCGCGCCTCTTCCATGGGCAATTGCGGCAGGCGAACGTGATCCAGCGTATGCGACCCCACCTCATGCCCCAGACTGTGCCAATGCTTCAGCTGTTCGACCGACATGCAGGGCGCCTGAGCCACGCCAAGGGGGACATCCCAGACATTGCTGCCGCCGATCTGGTTCGCCACAACGAAATTCGTGGCGGTGAAACCAAACTCCTGCAACACGGGCAAGGCATTCTCATAGACATTTGCGTAACTGTCATCGAAGGTGATGGCAGCGACTTTGCCGGCCTTCTCGCCACGGATGTAAGGCATTGCCTCACGCAGCGACACACCCTGAACTCCAAGCTTTTTCAGCCATTCCATCTGACGACGGAAGGCTTCGGGATGGACGACCATGCTTCTGAACGGCGCCTTGCGCGACGGCGGCACCGCAATCTGGTGATATGCGAGGATTGGAACAGCCACGATGGATCGTCTCAGATGATGCGGCGCGAGCGCAGCGCGATCTTGGCACGATAGAGCGGCCGCAATACCTCTCTGGAGAGCCGCTCTGCCAACGTCTTGTGACTCTTAATCGTACTGCCGCCGAGCTGAGGGGAAATTTCACGCACGCCGCCAGGCAGGACGGTGAGCGGCGACACGCGCGTAAACCAGCTCATCTGCACGGTGGTATCGACGGGCCGATCGAAGACGAGGGTAGCCTCCAGCAGGCGGATGGCAGCATCGCGGCTGACGAGCTGGGCCACCATGCCGAGACCGATCCTCGTGGGCTGAATGACATCGGTCTCTCCCTGGGAAAGAACACATCTGCCGTGCTCCTTGCCCATGCGAAACGGAAAGCGAATGAAAGAACCTGGCTTCAGGCAGGCTTTGGCGGCAGCAAAAGCAGCATGGAACGCATCGTCGATCTCGACATCATCCTCGAAGATGAGACCTGCGTCGATATTCTGCTCGACGATCGCAGCCCAGGCCTTGCGATGCGACAGAAAGCAAGCGATCTCGCCCGTGCTCATGGCGAACGGATAATATGGCTTCTGCAGCCGAGGACGATAGACGCTGTCGATCTCGATGGCACTCAGAGTGCGCCCATCGACTGCCTCGATGACCTCGCTTTGCACCGGAAGCTTTGCAGCAAGCCTTTCGACCTGCGGCATGCGGTCACGGGCGCGATCCAGATGGATGATGAAACCACGAATGACGGGTTGGCCGGGCGCGTCCAGAACAGCACCGACCGGATTGGACGCAGGAGCGAACTCGAATCCCGTATGAGATCTTTCGAGCGGCATCGCCGAAGACGGGTTGAATTCGTGGGCTTGCATGAATGGATACCTCGAGATCATATTTCGCGAGGCTCTAGCAACCCTGAATGAAAGCGAGCTTAGGCAAACCTGAGGCGAAACTGAAAACGGTTGTTTTCAACGGATCTGAACAACTGAAGGAAGCTAAACGAGCATGCTGATGCGGCCACTCGCCATTTTGTCTTCAACCCAGCGGCGTTCATCCAGCCAGGCATGGCGTTTCCACCCTTCCCAGCTGAAACCGCACAGCTTCACGTCCCACTCGTCGGCGGGCAATCGCGACAGCGCATATCGGATGCCGAAGAAGCCGGTACTCGGAAAGAGCTGGTGCATCCGGCATTGGCTCACACCGAGTTCCTCGCAGCCCTCGATGTAGAACTGTGGCGGCATGATGCGGATTTCCTTGCCGGCACCGCCCACCAATTCGATCGTCCGCATCGTCCAATCGCTTCTCCTGCCTTTGAGGCGCGAAAGAAGATTGGGCTTGGGGTGATACTTGCGGATGATATCGGGATGATAGGCCAGCACGACCTCCTTGGCTGCCGTGAACGTCGCGCTGGTCAGGAAGGTCGGGTCCGTCAGTCGGCGCTGCATGGGCTTGCTGGAAGCTGCAAGCATGAGAATATCGGTGCGTGAACCGCTCAGGCCGATCGAGGCCTTCGGCTCGTTGAAACGCATGGCAAATTCGGCATTGTCCACGATCTCCGAGAGGTCGCGCTGCAGCTTGCCATTGCCAATGATGATTGCCGTCTTGCGGGTCAAATATGAACATCCATCAGGTCTGAAATCGCCGACCTAATGGAGCCAAATGAAGCCAAACTGAATGCCGGATCAGGGAGGGACGCATAAATCCTGACACGAACCTGAAAGCTGCCGCAATGTCACTTGCAAGCAACAGCAGTGCCTGAAAACCGCGCTTCAGCTCAGATTTGCATGCAGCCCAGGGCCACGCAAACCCGATTGCGATCGCAAACGGATGGTATCCTGCCGAATCAGAAAGGAGCCAAAACGGGCTCCCTGAAATCACGTGGAAGTTGAAGCCTGGCCTATTCGACCGAATTGAACTTCTTCACCTGAAGGAAATTCACTGCACTTCCGCTGAAGCGTTCGGGATCGATCGATGCCGTCTGCACCTTGAAACCATCCGTGTAAACGGCGGTCGGCTGAGCACGAAGCGTCGGGCTCACGAAGCGCGGCGCCTTGACCGGGCGGTTCACAATCTCGACCCGGGCCTTTGCGATCGCCCATTGCGAGATCATCTTCTCCGTCAGCGTCGGCGCAGTCGTCACCGTCGCGCGGCTCGAATCGGCCACGACGGCATCCTGCTTGTTCGGCCGGCCGCCCTTGGTCGCGATACCAGCGGCAATCGGACGTTCCTGCGGCGTTGTCGGCTCGAATCCGTCGTTGAAGCGACGGCTGCTGGCCTTCACCTCGTTGCGGACCGGTGCAAGTGCGGCCACCTGCATCGGCATTTGCTGTGCCGGTCTCTGCTGCGGCAGCACGGCGGCAATTGCCTGCGCCGCATCGTTGCCGTCAGCCATGCCACTGCTTGCGGGCGCTAGCTGATCCTTCGACGCGACGTTGTTTGACGGCTGCGCCACCGGAACCGCACTATTGGCATCCGATCGATCAGGACGGCTTTGCTCGAGAGCCGCAATGACCGAAGGCGAAAGTGCTCCTGCGTCAGCCTGGTCGTCGGCGGCCTCCTGATCGGCATCGGCAGATGCCAGCAGGCTTTCGGCCAATTCCGGACGCTGCGCCGGCACTGGAACGGCAGCCAGCTGGCCTTTCATGTCAGCCTCGGCCGATGCCACTTCGGCATCGCCAGGTGAGCGGCGATCAAGCAGCGACGGCACGGGCACATGATAGGAACGAAGATCGGCATATTGCGGCTGATCGCCGGTATCCGGCATGGCGGCGGCAAGCGCATCCTGTGCCGCGTTACGCGACGGCGAGACGAGAGCGGAAGCCACATCGCTGCCGGCAGGCTGATTGCCGAAGGCCGGGCGAACCTGCGGAACAGGCGCGTTTACGCTGGCAACCTGAACCTGGGCCGGGGCCGGAGCAGCGCTATCGTCACCATCATCACTGGCAGCCGGAGCCGGCTGGCCCTTCCGAGCAGCTGAGGCGATAGCTACCGGTGCCGCCGTCGTTCCGCTATCTGCATTATCCTCTTCCTCATCCGCACCGCCACCGCCGAACAGCCGGGCAAAGAAACCGCGGCGCGGCGAAGAGGAGCTGGCGACCTGGATATCGTCGGACGAGATGCGGCGCTTGTAATCGGCGACTGCCTGCTGGTAGCCCGGCAGCGGCCGTCCGTCGGCCGGAATATGCATCGTCTTGCCATCCGGGAAGAGACGGACGAGCTCCTGGCGATCCATGCGCGGCCATGCGCGCACGCCGCCGACATCCATATGCACGAAGGGCGAGCCGGAGGTCGGATAGTAGCCGACGCCGCCCACCTGCAGCTTCATGCCGATTTCGCGCAGCTTGGTGAGCTTGACGTCAGGAATATAGAAGTCCATCGCATTGCCAAGCATGTGCTGGCTCTTCTTGGCAACGCCGGTATGGGCCGAGCGTGTGCGCAGCATCTCGTTGGTGCCAGGCGAACGGAAACCGCAGATCACGTAGATGAATTCATGCGAACCGCTTTCGCGGTAGACTTCCCAGATCAGGTCGAACAGGCGCGGGTTCATCTTGGTCGGCTGATTCTTGCGCCAGTCGCGCAGG
Organism: Rhizobium centroccidentale; assembly: GCF_030182565.1. Lineage (NCBI taxonomy): Bacteria > Pseudomonadati > Pseudomonadota > Alphaproteobacteria > Hyphomicrobiales > Rhizobiaceae > Rhizobium > Rhizobium centroccidentale. The sequence continues at coordinate 164,991 of NZ_JAQJCG010000006.1, forward strand.
ATGCGATTCAGCTTCTCCAAGCCGTCCGGATCGAACTTGCCGTTGCGCTTGTAGGTGATGACGGCCTTCTCGCCGGTATGGACGTAATAGATCTTGAGGCTGCGGGTTTCACCGCCAGCCTGAGAGGGAGTGCCGACGAAAACAGGGGTAGAAACAGCCAAAGCAAGGAGGCCAACGGCTACGACCTTGGCCACCTTGCTAAATAGGTTAGAGCACGCAGAATGCCAGCTCAAGCTATTAGGCTTGGTATTTGCACTCAAATTCGGCAATTCGATCCCCGTCCGACAGACAATGTCGCATCGTGTTCCAAATGGCTGTCAATTGCGGTGACACGATGGCAAAAATGCCACACATGATCGACCCCTTCATACATGGTGAACGATGCACTAACAAGTGCTTTACGACGGGTAACAAAATATGCTTGCCTAAACGTTAAGCTTTCCTTCAAGCCGCGTTTTTTTGCGGGTCATCCGGGTCTATGCCGTAGTCTTTCAACTTTCGGTAGAGAGTCGAGCGGCCAATACCCAGCTTTCTCGCGACTTGACTCATCTGCCCACGATAGAATTTGAGGGCAAATCGGATCAATTCTTCCTCGACATCCGCCAGTTTTCTGACATCGCCCGATGTATTCGTGCTGACGATGACATTGTCGGAAGCATCGGCTGAAGCAAGCGGAGTGGTTGCAGCCGATCCGTGCGAGACCCCGTAAGAGACTCGCTCGCTTCTTTCAGCCGCCAGAAGATCGGCCGAGGAGGCATGCGAATTATCCACAACCAAGGTCGGATGCTCGGCGGCGAAATAGCCGGGCAACTGCGCGGCGATCTGCGGGAAATCCGTGTCGAGCAGCTCGGGGCCTTCGGAGAGAACGACCGCGCGGAAGACCGCGTTTTCGAGCTGGCGGATATTGCCCGGCCAGTCATAAGCGGTCAGCAGCGCAAGGGCGTCGTTGCTGATGCCGAGCGGATGATCGAGCTTCTGCTCCAGTGCGAACCGGTCGGCAAAAGCGCGCGCCAGATGCGGGATGTCTTCCTTGCGGCGGCGCAGGGCCGGCATGGTGATCGGGAAGACATTGAGGCGATAATAGAGATCCTCGCGGAAGCGCCCGGCCTTGACCTCTTCGATCAGATCCTTGTTGGTCGCCGAAATCAGCCGGACGTTGACCTTCTGCGCGACGCGCGCGCCGACGGTCTCGATTTCGCCCTGCTGCACTGCGCGCAAAAGCTTGACCTGGACTTCAAGCGGCAGGTCGCCGATCTCATCGAGAAACAGCGTGCCGCCATCGGCTTCCATGAACTTGCCGACATGACGTTCGGCCGCCCCCGTGAACGCGCCCTTCTCATGGCCGAACAGGATGCTTTCGACGAGATTGTGCGGGATCGCGCCACAGTTGACAGTCACGAACGGCTTGCCGGCGCGGTCGCTGGCAGCCTGAATGGCACGTGCCACCAGTTCCTTGCCGACGCCGGATTCGCCTTCCAGCACGACCGGAATGTTCGATTGCGCGGCGCGATGGGCGAGATCGATGACACGCATCATCGCCGGGCTCGCCGAGACGATATCGTCGAAGGTGATGCTGCTCGAGCGAGACTTGCGCCCGGCGCGGGCCTTCGCCTCGCGCTGGTCGAGCTTCAGAGCATTGGCGATCGATGCCGCGATACGCTCCGGCGACACGGGCTTGACGACGAAATCGAAGGCGCCGGCACGCATGGCCTGCACCACGGTATCGATGCCGCCCTGCCCCGTCTGCACGATGACGGGCAGGTCGATGCCCATATCGTTCAGCGCGCCCAGGAACTCGATGCCGTTCATTTCCGGCATCATAAGATCGAGCACGATCACGTTGATCTGATCATTGCCACGCTTCAGAAACTCAAGGCCGAGACGGCCATTTTCTGCCAAATGGGCAACGTGTCCGTGCCGCTCGATGGCATTCTTCAGCAGACGGCGTTGAATCGGATCATCCTCAACAACGAGAATCTGCGCGCCCCCCTTGGCGCTATTGTAAACGGTCATTGGTGCCTCACTTCATGCGAAACCTGACACGGACATTCGCAGAAAGGCTTGAACATGAAGTTTTGCCAAACCATCGCATTTTAATCATTATGACGAATATAAAATCGCTTATGAATCAACGGCCAGCGCTGGAAAATCAGGCCTTGCGGTGGCCTTTCCAGCCGACTAGACACGAATGGATCGGACGATCCGAAAAATAAAAGCAGAGGAAATTTCGCCCATGAGCCCGACCTCGCTCCGCCACTCTCTTAACTTCTCAGCAAGCTCGGCCGCCGGCCAGGCGCTTGGAGACTTGCCGGCCTGGAAGCTAAGCGATCTCTATCCGTCCTCCACCTCCCCTGAGTTCGCCGGAGATCTGGAAAAGGCCGGCAAGATGGCCGTTGCCTTCGAAGAAAAGTGGAAGGGCAAGCTTACCGATGCTGCCGCCAAGACAGGCGACGCCGGCATCGGCGCAGCCATCAAGGAGTATGAAGCGCTTGACGATATCATGGGCCGCCTCGGCTCCTATGCCGGCCTCACCTACTTCTCCAACACCGTCGATCCGGCCAACGGCAAGCTCTACGGAGACGTGCAGGCAAAGCTGACGGACTATGCCGCGCATCTGCTGTTCTTCCCGCTGGAACTGAACCGCATCGACGACGCCGTCATGGACGCCTGCATGGCGAACGACGCCACCGCCGGCCATTATCGTCCGTGGATCGTCGACCTGCGCAAGGACAAGCCGCATCAGCTCGAAGACAAGCTCGAGCAGCTGTTCCTGGAAAAATCCATGACGAGTGCCGCCGCCTTCAACCGCCTGTTCGACGAGACGATGGCGGAGCTGCGCTTCGAGATCGATGGCGAAAAGCAGCCGCTGGAAGTCGCCCTGAACATGCTGCAGGAGCAGGACCCGGAAGTGCGCCGCAAGGCGGCCATGGCGCTTGCCGAAACTTTCAAGGCGAACCTGCGCACCTTTACACTGATTACAAATACACTCGCCAAGGATAAGGAAATTTCCGACCGCTGGCGCGGTTTCGAGGATATTGCCGACAGCAGGCATCTCGCCAACCGCGTCGAGCGCGAGGTGGTGGATGCGCTGGCTGCCGCCGTGCGCGAGGCCTATCCGCGGCTTTCGCATCGCTATTATAAGATGAAGGCCAAGTGGCTCGGCATGGACCAGATGAACTTCTGGGACCGCAACGCGCCGCTGCCGGAGACGCCCAATGCGCTGATCCCCTGGACCGATGCGAAGGATACGGTACTGTCGGCCTATGGCAATTTCGCGCCGGAGATGGCTGCGATCGCCAAACGCTTCTTCGATGAGGAATGGATCGATGCACCGGTGCGTCCGGGCAAGGCGCCTGGCGCCTTCGCGCATCCGACTGTCCCCTCGGCCCATCCTTATGTCCTCGTCAATTACATGGGCAAGCCGCGCGATGTCATGACGCTGGCGCATGAGCTCGGCCACGGCGTGCATCAGGTGCTGGCCGGCGGCCAGGGCGCGCTGATGTGCCAAACGCCGCTGACTTTGGCAGAGACCGCATCCGTCTTCGGCGAAATGCTGACCTTCCGCGCGCTGCTCGACAAGACCACCGACAAGCGCGAACGCAAGGCCATGCTCGCCCAGAAGGTCGAGGACATGATCAATACGGTCGTGCGCCAGATCGCCTTCTATGAATTCGAGCGCAAGGTGCACACCGCTCGCAAGAATGGCGAACTGACATCGGACACTATCGGCGAACTGTGGCTCTCTGTGCAGGAAGAGAGCCTAGGTCCGGCGATCAAGATCTCCGAAGGTTACGAGACCTATTGGGCCTATATCCCGCACTTCATCCACTCGCCCTTCTACGTCTATGCCTATGCCTTCGGCGATTGCCTGGTGAATTCGCTCTATGCCGTCTACCGCAACGCCGAAAAGGGCTTCCAGGACAAGTATTTCGAGCTGCTGAAGGCCGGCGGCACCAAGCATCATTCCGAACTTTTGAAACCTTTCGGCCTCGACGCGACCGATCCGTCGTTCTGGAGCAAGGGCCTGTCGATGATCGAAGGGCTGATCGACGAGTTGGAAGCGCTAGATAAGGGTGCCTGACACCCTACCGCCGAAGAAGTGCCCAATGGCCGACGCCATACCCTACGTCCTTTTCAGGGATGACAGCACAGGACAGATGATGATCTTCGCCGAACCGGCCGAGATCATCATCGCTCATACGCGCGCGCAGTTCTTCAATGCCCTCGATCGGATGGAGGAGGCCAGGCGGCAGGGAAAGTGGCTTGCCGGCTACATGGCCTATGAGGCCGGCCATCTCTTCGAGGAAAAACTCGCATCCTTCGCCGAGGAGGACAGGGAAACGCCCCTGCTCTGCTTCGGCGTTTTCGATGCTCCTGCCGCTGATGGCCATCCGCTCGGCCAACCGGCCCAGCGCGTGGAAAACCAGGAATTCCTGACAGAGCCGAAAGCGGCCTGGAATTTCGAGACCTATCAGGAGCGCTTCGACAGGCTGCACCAGCATTTGCGCCTCGGCGACTGCTATCAGGCAAACCTCACTATGCCGATCCACGCCCGATGGACCGGTGATCCGTGCGCCGCCTTCTGGTCGCTGATCGAACGGCAGCCGGTGAAATACGGCGCACTCGTCGATCTCGGAGGCCCGATCATCCTCTCGCGTTCGCCCGAGCTCTTCTTCCGGACCGACGAAGAAGGCTGGATCGAGACGCATCCGATGAAGGGCACGGCCAAGCGCGGCGCGAATGCCGCCGAGGACGAGCACATCATCGCCGCCATGCTTGCCGACGAAAAGACGCAGGCCGAAAACCGCATGATCGTCGACTTGCTTCGCAACGACATCTCGCGCATCACCGAGGTCGGCACGCTGGACGTGCCCAAACTCTTCGAAATCGAGACCTACCCTACCCTGCACCAGATGGTCAGCCATGTGCAGGCGAAGCTGCTGCCAGGCATATCGATCCGCGATATCCTTGCCGCCCTCTTTCCCTGCGGCTCGATCACTGGCGCGCCGAAAATGCGGGCGATGGAAATCCTGCACGATCTCGAAGACGGCCCGCGCGACGCCTATTGCGGCGCGATCGGCATGATCTCGCCTGGTGGCGCCATGCGTTTTTCCGTGGCGATCCGCACGATCACGCTTTTCGAAGACGGCCGCGCGGTGTTCAATGTCGGTGGAGGCATCGTCTTCGATTCGACGGCGGAAGCGGAATATGAAGAATGCCTCCTCAAGGCGCGCTTCGCCGTGGGGGACCGATGGATCGACCAGTAGAGGATTTTTCCCTGATCGAGACGCTGCGCTACGAGCCGGAAACCGGCTTCGTTCGCCTGCGCCTGCATCTCGCGCGGCTGCAACGATCCGCCCGCCGCCTTGGCTTTTCCGCCCCCAAGAACGTGCTCGGAAACCTGGAACAGGCGATTGCCGGTGCTGGCGCGCCCTTGCGAGTGCGGCTAACGTCGGACAGAGAAGGGCAAACGAAAGTGACAACGGCGCCGTTTGTTCCGCTTTTGCCCGACACCGTCTGGCGTGTCCGCATCGCCGCAACCCGGCTCGATTCCTCCGACAAGCTGCTGCGTGTTAAAACTACGCGACGAGGCGTCTACGAAGCAGCCCGCGCGGAATATCGGCCAGACGAGGCAGACGAAGTCCTGTTGCTGAATGAGAAGGACGAGCTTTGCGAGGGAACGATCACCTCCGTCTTCCTCGGGGACGGCGCGGACCTGCTCCGCGCGCCGCCCATATCAGCCGGCCTGCTTGCCGGTGTCCTGCGCACCGAACTCATCTGCCAGCGCAAAGCCCGCGTCGGCCGCATCCGGCTCAACGACCTGAAAGATCGCCCCCTTTATGTCGGAAACTCCTTGCGCGGCCTGATCCGCGCGCAACTCCTATGGAATTGATTGAATGTTCATCCTCTCGCTCACCTATCTCAAGGGCAATGACGAAGCTGACAAGCACATGGAGCCGCATATGGCCTGGGTGAAGGAAGGCTATGCCAAGGGCTGGTTCCTTGCCTCCGGCCGCAAGGTCCCACGCACCGGCGGCGTCATCTTCGCCCGCGGCGAGCGTGCCGAACTGGAGGCTTATGTCGCCGCCGATCCCTTCACCATCCACGGCGTCGCCGTTTACGAGGTCCAGGAAATCGCGCTGACCACCGTTACCGATGGCCTGGAAGCCTTGAAAGGCTGAGCGCGGCCTATAACGACATTCCGCTTATGTCAGCGAAAACCAACCTTGAAGGCAACAAACCCGTCGCATAAGGCGTGTATGTTGGCCTCCACTTGACTTTGTCCGGCTAACCCTCAACAGCTCTTTATTGTGACATCAAATTATGATTAGAGCCGCTCACCCCGCGTTTTCGCGCAAACTCTGCCAGCGCTTTCGCGCAGACTCTAATTGAATTTCGTGAACCGAACGGCGTCCCGCCTTTCGAAGGAGAAAAGAATGACGAAACAAAACTATCCGGTATATGCCGAAATTACCGGTCCGATCGTAATGATCGGCTTTGGCTCCATTGGCCGTGGCACCCTGCCCCTGATCGAGCGCCATTTCAAATTCGACAAGAGCCGGATGGTCGTCATCGACCCGCAGATGGATGCCGAGCACCTGGCGATCCTGGAAAAGCATGGCGTCCGCCATATGCAGGCCCATGTCACCAAGGACAATTACAAGGATCTGCTGAAGCCGCTGCTCACGGAAGGCGGCGGCCAGGGCTTCTGCGTCAACCTATCGGTCGACACCGGCTCGCTCGATCTGGTCAAGCTGTGCCGCAAGCTCGACGTGCTCTATATCGATACCGTCGTCGAGCCTTGGCTCGGCTTTTACTTCGACAAGAACCTGAAGAACGCCGACCGCACCAACTACGCTCTGCGCGAAACTATGCGCAAGGAGAAAGAAAAGAACCCGGGCGGCACGACGGCCGTTTCCACCTGCGGCGCGAATCCGGGCATGGTCTCCTGGTTCGTCAAGCAGGCGCTCGTCAACCTCGCCAATGATATCGGCCTGAAGTTCGAAGAGCCGGATCAGCACGACCGTGAAGGCTGGGCCAAGCTGATGAAGAAGGTCGGCGTCAAGGGCGTTCACATCGCCGAGCGCGACACGCAGCGCACCAAGCATCCGAAGCCGCTCAACGTCTTCTGGAATACCTGGTCCGTCGAAGGCTTCATCTCCGAAGGTCTGCAGCCGGCCGAACTCGGCTGGGGCACCCATGAAGAATGGATGCCGAAGAACGCCAAGAAGCACAAGAAGGGCTGCAAGGCTGCCATCTATCTGGAACAGCCGGGCGCCAATACCCGTGTGCGCACCTGGTGCCCGACCCCCGGCCCGCAATACGGCTTCCTGGTCACTCACAACGAGTCGATCTCGATCGCCGATTATTTCACGGTCCGCGACAAGGACGGCGACGTCACCTTCCGCCCGACCTGCCACTATGCCTATCATCCGGCCAACGATGCCGTGCTCTCGCTGCACGAGATGTTCGGCAACGGCGGCACGCCGCAGCCGGTTCACCACGTTCTTGATGAGGACGAGCTGGAAGACGGCATCGACGAACTCGGCGTGCTGCTCTACGGCCATGCCAAGAATGCCTACTGGTACGGCTCGCGCCTGTCTCTCGAAGAGACCCGCCGCATTGCCCCCTACCAGAATGCTACCGGCCTGCAGGTGACGTCTGCCGTGCTCGCCGGCATGGTCTGGGCACTGGAAAACCCGAAGGCCGGCATCGTCGAAGCAGATGAAGTCGATTACAAGCGCTGCCTTGAAGTGCAGCTGCCCTACCTCGGCCCGGTCGAAGGTCATTACACCGACTGGACCCCGCTCGATGGCCGTCCAGGCCTGTTCCCGGAAGACATCGACACGAAGGACCCATGGCAGTTCCGGAACATTCTGGTTCGCTAAGAGTATAGTGTTGGCTTGATGCAAGTCACGAATGCCCGCACAGGTCGTGCGGGCATTTTTGTTACGCAAGCCAGATAAATCAAGCAGATCGCCTGGGACGTCTTGCTTTAACCCGATGGTCGCGCCATCTTCCTTGCAACCGATACGCCTTTAGACCGCCTCTATTCGCGGGAGATATTTATGAAGATGAGAACCGTTCTTGCCCTCGTTGCTGCCGCGGCAGCCCTCTCTGCCTGCGTCGATTTCGGCGGTTCCAGACCGCCGCCGATGGGGATGAACCCGGGTGGCTCCCAGCCGCGCATGAATTCGGTGGAAGGAAGCTGGGCCGATTCGAACGGCCTGAATTCGACCTTCAACGGCGGCCGTTTCGAAACGCACACGACAGATGGCACGAACCAGCAGATGGCTTCTGGAACCTACACCACCGATCCATCCGGCGTGATTCAGATCAATCTCTATTCGAACATCAAGCGCACATCGTCGAAGGTGAATTGCTTCCTGGCCAATCCCAGCCAACTCAATTGCACCTCCGAAACCGGTGGACACTTCTCGCTCAATCGCCAGGGTTGATAGAAGCTCGATGGACGGATAAAGCATCATGCGCGGCATGCTGATCCTCTATCTGGCCCTTATAGCAGCATTGCCCGTCGCCATTATGGCGACGGTCCTCCCTGTAAACAGCTATCAGGCCCAGGGCATCGACGCCCTTGATTGTGACGGCCCGGCGAGCGTCCTTCTTTTCGCTGTACCCACTTTGCTCGTCTACGCCGCCGGCGCTATCCTGCTCTACCGAAGGCGGAATCGGCGCCTTCATCTTGTCGCCTCCCTCTGTTGTGCGCTCGTCTTCTGCGCTGCCGGCTGGAATGCCGCTGCGGCATTGCGCGACTCCTATGGTGCAGCCTCCGCCGAAGCCTGCGCCTGATCCGGCGGGCCATTTCGCTTCTTTGTAAAATCCGAATGAAGGCAACAGCTTTTACTTGCGCTCGCTCCGCCGGGATGGAAACATCGGCATCGGGGGACCGCCTCGGGCATTGGCGGGCCGGATTGCAATGACCAACAGGAGAGACAGATGAAGCAGCCCTTCGGAGTGGGTCTTTTGGCCGCGACGCTGCTGGCACTGAGCACCAGCGCCGCCTTCGCGGACTATCAGCTCAACATCCTGCACTTCAACGATTTCCATTCGCGTGTCGAATCGATCAACAAATTCGACGCCACCTGCTCGGCAGCCGAGGAAGCCAAGAACGAATGCTTCGGCGGGACGGCACGGCTGAAAGCAGCCATCGACCAGCGCCGCGCCGCCCTTGCCGGCCAGAATGTCCTCGTCCTCGATGCCGGCGACAACTTCCAGGGCTCCCTGTTCTACACGACCTACAAGGGCGCTGCCGAAGTCGAATTCCTCAATGACATGAAGATCGATGCCATGACGGTCGGCAATCATGAGTTCGACGATGGCGAAGGCCCGCTTGCCGCTTTCCTCGACAAGGCGCAGTTCCCCGTTGTGACGGCCAATCTGGTGGTCGACGACCAGTCGAAGCTCGGCGAACGCATCAAGAAGTCGATCGTGCTTGATATCGGCGGCCAGAAGATTGGTATCGTCGGTGCGGTGACGACCGAAACACCGGAACTTGCCTCTCCCGGCCCGCATGTGAAGATCACCGACGATGCCGCCGCCATCAGCGCCGAAGTCGATGCGCTGAAATCGCAAGGCGTCAACAAGATCATCGCGCTCACCCATGTCGGCTATCCGCGCGATGTCGAGAAGATCGCCAAGATCGCCGGCGTCAGTGTCGTTGTCGGCGGCCACTCGCATACGCTCTTGTCGAATACCGACCCGAAGGCAGCCGGCCCCTACCCGACCATGGTCGACAATCCGGCCGGCTATAAGGTGCCTGTCGTTCAGGCCGCATCCTACAGCAAATATCTCGGCGACATCGTCGTCACCTTCGACGACAACGGCGCCGTCAAGGACGCCAAAGGCGATCCGATCTTGCTCGATTCCTCCATCAAGCCCGATCCGACGATCCTTGCACGCGTGCAGGAGATGGCAAAGCCGATCGAGGAGCTGCGCAAGAAGGTCATCGGCAATTCGCAAGGGCCGATCGAAGGCGCGCGCGAAGTCTGCCGCGTTCGGGAATGCTCGATGGGCAATCTCGTTGCCGACGCGATGCTCGACCGCACCAAGGCGCAAGGGATCTCCATTGCCATCCAGAACGGCGGCGGCTTGCGCGCCTCCATCGGCGCCGGCGACGTCAGCATGGGCGACGTGTTGACCGTACTGCCTTTCCAGAACACGGTTGCGACCTTCCAACTCACGGGAGCCGACGTGAAAGCGGCACTCGAAAACGGCCTCAGCCAGATCGATGACGGGGCCGGTCGCTTCCCGCAGGTCGCCGGCCTCAAATACAGCTTCGACAAGTCGAAGCCGGCAGGCAGCCGCCTGGTGTCCGTCGACGTTCAGGAAGGCACGGAATTCAAGCCGATCGACCCCGAAAAGACCTATGGCGTCGTCAGCAACAACTACATGCGCGCTGGCGGCGACGGCTATACGGTCTTCGCCAAGAATGGCAAGAACGCCTATGACTTCGGCCCCAACCTGGAATCGGTGGTCGCCGATTATCTTGGCGCGCACAATCCCTACAAGCCGTACACGGACGGCCGCATAACCCAGATAGCCGCGGCAGCGCCGGCTGCGCAGCCGGAACCCGCAAAGCCCACCGATACCACGCAGACAGCACCGGAGCAGAAGCCGGCAGCAGCCGCTACAGGTGGCGGCGCCACGACCACCCCTCCGGCCTCCTCCCCTCCCACGGTGACAACGCCAAGCACCACCATACCGGCAAACCCGACCGCAACGCCGTCCGCTCCGGCAAAATCGGATCCGGCGCCCTCGACCCCCGCTACCTCAGCTCCAGCGGCTGAAACGCCGGCTGCTGCCGCACCCGCGACCACAGCTCCGGCAACGGCAACGCCGGAAGCCAAGACCAGCGAACCGCCAAAGACGCCGACAACCCACGTCGTCGTCGCCGGCGACACGCTCTGGGATCTCGCCAAGACCTACTATGGCAATGCAAAGCAGTGGCACAAACTTGTGGCCGCCAACCGCAACATCAAGGCGCACCATCTGTCGGTCGGTGAAAAGTTGAAAATTCCGGCCAAGTAAGACGATTTGTCTCGCATGTCACAGCCGGTCCGGGCTTTCCCGGACCGGCTTTTGTTCTTATGTGAAATGCTTCGTATCTTGAGAGGAATTCAATCGATGACAGCAGACCTGACCACGCTTCCGCCCGATCACCCCAGCGTGAAATACGGCAAGGTCGGCGTGCTGCTCATCAATCTTGGCACCCCCGACGGCACAGACTATTCCTCAATGCGCCGCTACCTGCGCGAATTCCTGACCGACCGCCGCGTCATCGAGTGGTCGCGCTGGAAATGGTACCCGATCCTGTTCGGCATCGTGCTCAACACCCGGCCGAGAAAGGTCGGCAAGGCCTATGAGACGATCTGGAACAAGGAGAAGAACGAGAGCTATCTGCGCACCTACACGCGCAACCAGGCTGATCTGATGGCCGAGCGGCTGCGCGACCTGCCCAACGTCAAGGTCGACTGGGCCATGCGCTACGGCCAACCCTCGATCGCCGATCGCATCCAGGCATTGAAGGATGATGGCTGCGAACGCATCGTGCTCTTCCCGCTCTATCCGCAATATGCGGCGGCAACGACGGCGACGGTCAACGACAAGGCCTTCGAGAAGCTTCAAAAGATGCGCTGGCAGCCGGCAATCCGTACCGTGCCGCAATATCATGACGACGAGACCTATATCGAGGCGCTCGCCAATTCGGTCACCCGGCATCTATCGACGCTGGACTGGCAGCCCGAAAAGATCATCGCATCCTTCCACGGCATTCCCATGTCCTACTTCAAGCTCGGCGATCCCTATTACTGTTTCTGTCAGAAGACCGGCAGGCTGCTGCGCGAGAAGCTCGGCCTATCCGAAGATCAGTTCATGGTTACGTTCCAGTCCCGCTTCGGCCCGGAGGAATGGCTGCAGCCCTATACGGACAAAACGGTGGAAGAGCTTGCCAGGACGGGCACGAAGCGGATCGCCGTCCTCAATCCGGGTTTCGTCTCCGACTGCCTGGAGACGCTGGAAGAGATCGCCGAGCAGGCGGCCGAATCCTTCCACCACAATGGCGGCGAGAAATTCACCCACATTCCCTGTCTCAACGACAGCGAAGACGGCATGAACGTGCTGGAAAAAGTCGCGCGGCGGGAGCTGCTCGGCTGGGCCTGAGCGGATCGCCGGGTTGACCCCGGCGACGCGTTCCTACTGAAGCTGCGGCTTTCTGAGGAAGCTGCCGCGGTCGGCGGATTTGACGCGCAGCCAGGCCTCGCGGCCGTCGCGCAATACGCGCATGGGGATCTCGGACCCAGCCGGGCCGCTCTCCCAGACCTTGCGATAGAAATCGGCAAGCCCGTCGACCTCACCATCGCGGATTTCGGAAATGACGTCGCCACGGCGCAAGCCAGCCTTGGCGGCCGGCCCACCCTCGGTGACGCTCATGACGACGACTTCGCCATTGCTTTCGGCCGAGAAGGCACCGAGCCAGGGCCGCGGCGGTTTGTTGACCCGACCGCGCTTGATCAGATCGTCCAGGATCGGCATCAGGAGATTGATCGGCACGATCATGTTGATATCGGCGCTATCGCCGTTCTGCGTCGCCATCTGCAAGTGCAGCGAGCCGATGCCGAGAAGCTTGCCATCCTCGTCGACAACGGCCGCCCCGCCCCAGGAGGGATGGGCTGGCGCCGTGAAGATCGCCTCGTCGAGCAGATATTCCCAATAGCCGGCGAATTCCTGCTTGGCGACGATCTTCGCCTCGACAAACTGGCCGATCCCGTCGGCGATGACGACTTCATCACCGATCTCAGCCTTGTCGGTATCGCCGAATTCGAGGGCGGGCACATCGAGAGGCCCGAGCGCCTGCACGATGCCGAAACCCGTTTCCTGATCGTAGGCAAGCGCATGACCGGGCACGACGCGACCGCTATTGGTCGTGAGCCAGACCTCGTCGGCTTCGGTGATGAGATAACCGATCGTCAATACCAGACCGTTTCCGCGGATGACGACGCCACTCCCTTCTCTGCGGGTGCCGAGCGTTGCCGCCGTAAAGGCGTCTTCCGGAATTGAGGCGTGCACGGCCACAACCGACCGCAAGGTCCTATCTAAGTTCATAGCTTCACCCTGATAATGCGCTAAGGCTTGGCCCGAGAAGCTGCATGGCAGCGGGACCGGAAATCTCCATATAAAGTATGAATATCAATCGCCGGGCGCAAGACCCAGACGGCGATTGGTAGACCTGCCTCATAGCAAAACGCCTGCCGCATCCCCATTCCTCACTTGCTGAGAACATGCTAACCCACCACATCAGATTGAGCTACCGCCTCGTGAGCTCGACCGAGCGTAGGGAGGCCGAATGGTAGCGGTTTACGCGACGCGAGCCTGCTCAGGCAGCCGCGTCCATGGAGGAGTTCGATGGTAGTGGGTGGTTTCAGCATCGTTGTGATTGCCTTGGTGGTCTTCGTCATTCTGGTGCTGTTTGCGGGCATCAAGACCGTACCTCAGGGCTATCGGTACACAGTTCAGCGCTTCGGCCGCTATATCCGGACGCTGGAACCGGGACTCAATCTGATCGTGCCCTTCATCGAAACAATCGGAGTGCGGATGAACGTGATGGAGCAGGTGCTGGCCGTGCCGACGCAGGAGGTCATCACCAAGGACAATGCGAGTGTATCCGCCGATGCAGTCGCTTTCTTCCAGGTGCTGAATGCGGCGCAGGCCGCCTATCAGATCACCAATCTGGAAACCGCGATCCTTAATCTCACGAAGACCAATATCCGCTCCGTCATGGGCTCTATGGATCTGGACGAGCTTTTGTCCAACCGCGATGCCATCAACGAACGACTGCTGCGCGTGGTCGATGAGGCGGTAGAGCCCTGGGGCATCAAGGTAACACGCGTCGAAATCAAGGACATCCAGCCGCCGAAAGACCTGGTTGACGCCATGGGCCGGCAGATGAAGGCCGAACGCGAAAAGCGCGCCCAGGTCCTGGAGGCGGAAGGCCTGCGCAATGCGCAGATCCTCCGCGCCGAGGGCGCGAAGCAGGCGGCCGTCCTACAAGCCGAAGGCCAGCGCGAAGCCGCCTTCCGCAATGCCGAGGCGCGCGAGCGCCTGGCCGAGGCCGAAGCCAAGGCGACCCGCGTGGTATCCGAAGCGATTGCCGAGGGTAACGTGCAGGCGATCAACTACTTCGTTGCCCAGAAATACACCGAAGCCCTGACCGCGATCGGCTCCGCCAGCAATTCGAAGATTGTCCTCATGCCGGTGGAGGCGAGCTCCATTATCGGCTCGCTCGGCGGTATCGGCGCCATCGCCCGCGAAGTCTTCGGCGACAATGGCGATGGCAACGGCACGCCGCAGCCGGCCCGCCCGCGCTCCGGCCCCGCCCGCACCACGCCGTCGATCAATCCGCTGCCGCCGAAGGAGAGCTGAGATGTTCGACAATCTTATCGTCGAACTCGGCCCCTGGAGCTGGTGGCTCGCCGGTCTGGCGCTGCTTGCCGCCGAACTCGTCCTGCCCGGCTTCTTCTTGGTATGGATCGGGCTCGCCGCGATCATCGTCGGCGCCTTGTCGCTTCTGTTTTGGGAAAGCAGCTTCTGGGTCTGGCAGGTTCAAGGGCTGGTCTTCGCCGCCATGGCTGTTATCGTCACCCTCATCGGCCGGCGTTATCTCTACAACAACGACCAGGTGACCGACGAGCCGTTCCTGAACCAGCGCAGCGCCAGCCTGGTCGGGCGTACTGCAACGCTCGACCAGCCGATCGCCGAAGGCCGCGGGCGCATTCGCCTCAATGACACTTATTGGACGGTCAACGGGCCGGACCTGCCCGTTGGCACCCGCGTCAAGGTGGTCGCCAGCAACGGCCGCGAGCTCACGGTCGAACCCGTGTAATCAGGCGACGCCGATCCGCAGCAGATCGTGGAAGTGTACGACACCGATCGGCCGGCGCGCTTCATCGATGACCATGAGCGCCGAGATATTGTGACGGTTGAGCACGGCCATGGCGCTCGTCGCCAGCGTCGTTTCCTTCACCGTTTTTGGATTGGGGGTCATCACCTCATCCACCAGCCTCTCCGCGAGGCTGGTGCCGAGATTGCGGGCAATGTCGCCATCGGTGACGATGCCGCAGAGGCGACCATCATCATCGATCACGCCGACGCAGCCGAACCGCATCTTCGATAGCGTCATCGCCGCTTCCGGCATACCGGTTCCAAGCTTGACGAGCGGCACGCGGTCGCCCTTGTGCATGATGTCGGCGACATGCGAGAGGCTGGCACCGAGCTTGCCGCCCGGATGGAAAGTGCGGAAATCCTCGGCGGTGAAGCCGCGCGCCTCCAGTAAGGCGACGGTCAGCGCATCGCCGATCGCAAGCTGCAGCAGCGTCGATGTCGTCGGCGCGAGCCCATGCGGGCAGGCCTCCTGCTCCTTAGGGAGCAACAGCACTACATCCGATTCGCGAGCAAGCGTAGAAGTTTCGCCGGCGGTGATCGCGATCATCGGGATCGAGAAACGGCGGGAATAGCTGATGATGCCGCGCAGCTCGGCGCTTTCGCCGCCCCAGGAGATGGCGATGATGACGTCAGCCTGCGTGATCATGCCGAGATCGCCGTGGTTGGCTTCGACCGGATGGACGAAGAAAGCCGGCGTGCCCGTGGAAGCCAGGCTTGCGGCGAGCTTGTTGCCGATATGGCCGCTCTTGCCGACGCCGGTGATGACAACACGGCCACTGATATCGCCGATGAGCGCGACAGCGCGACTGAAGGGCTCGGCCAGACCATTGGTCAGTGCGCGTTCGAGCGCTTCCATGCCCCGTCTCTCGGTCTCGATCGTTCGCATCGCGGATTCGATCGCACCGTTCTCGATGAGTCTTACAGCTCTCTTATTCATGAGCGAGGCCTAACGCTTTTCTGCAAATCTGTCCACAAAAGATCGACTTATGGCGATACACAGCTTGCAGCGCCTTCCCGACAAATATTATCGGACCCTTTCTTGTCGCCATCGCTTGGCAACCAAGCGTTAACCACGCGGCTTTACACTTGGGTAAGAATTTAGGTCATTTCCAGCAGGGTCAGATATAAACAACATGGGCATCGGCAAGGACAAGGCGGGTTATGATGCCCTCCGGCTGACGGCATGGGCAAGTTCCGCCCTGCTCAGCTGGGGTATCGTATTCTCCGCGCCGCTGTCGGCCCATGCGCAATCCTTGCCGCCAGACCAGAACCTCGACGATACCTTGCCTGCCTCGACGTCGGCATCCCCGACCGATCCGAATGCCGCACCCACGACCGACAGCCAGGCGACCGCGCCGGCAAACCAGACATCGACCTCCAGCGACGCGCCGTTGAACGCGCCGCTGCGCCTCACCGGTATCGACCCCACAACCACCGGCTCGATGCTGGATAACGACCTGCGCCGTGTGAACCAGCGCGAACCAAGCATTGATGATCTGAGAGCCCGCCGGTATCCAGATCGAGCAGATGCACAGGGCATCCCGCTCGGCACCTTCACCCTGAAGCCTTCGATCAACCAGTCGATCAACATCGAGCGGGATCGCACCGGCGACACCAAGGATAACCGCGGCTTTTTGCAGACCGACTTGCGCAGCACCCTGACTTCGGACTGGGACAGGCATGCCCTGACC
Source organism: Rhizobium centroccidentale (assembly GCF_030182565.1). Taxonomy (NCBI): domain Bacteria; kingdom Pseudomonadati; phylum Pseudomonadota; class Alphaproteobacteria; order Hyphomicrobiales; family Rhizobiaceae; genus Rhizobium; species Rhizobium centroccidentale. The sequence continues at coordinate 181,640 of NZ_JAQJCG010000006.1, forward strand.
ATCACCGGCGAAGGTGTCTGGCAGAAGAACGTCAGCGGCACCGGCGAGGAAAAGCCGACGGTCAATCTGAATGCCGACCTGCGCCTCGATCTTCCAGCGGACACGACCGCGCATGTCACCGCCGGCTATCAATTCTATCGCGAGGACACCAGCGACCCGAATGCGATCGCCGGCGCCTCGAAACAGTCCGCCGTCAACCAGTACACGGCCGGCCTCTCGCTGGAGCGCGATTTCGGCCTGCTGCGCGGCACGACGGCCGTAGCGTTGACACGCAGCGTCTATTCCAACGCCGTGCTTTCGGATGGGACAACGGTCACCCTCAGCGATCGCAACCAGACGGCCGGAACCTGGCGCGGCCGTATCGGCTACGAGCTATCGCCCGCCATCATTCCCTTCGTCGAAGTCACCCTCGGTCGCGCCGTCTACGATGAGACGCGCGACAGCAACGGTTATGCCCGCTCGAACCAGAGCTATGGCGGTAAGGGCGGCGTCGAAGTCGACCTCGGTGAAAAATTCAAGGGTGAGCTGGGCTTCGGCTACCAGCACACGGAGTTCGACGATTCGCGCCTGGGCTCGGTCGACTCGCCCACGATCGACGGCAGCCTCGCCTGGTCGCCACAGCGCGGTACGGATATCAGCGTCGGCCTTTCCACCACGGTCCAGCCCTCCACCACGGCCGGCCTCAGCGGCTACACCGCTTATCAGCTCACGAGCACCATAAGCCATCAGCTGCGCGACGACCTCACCGCCAAGTTGACGGGAGGCCCGACCTGGCGCAATTACCCCTCCAATGGCAGCGCCGCCGACGAAATCGAATACGATGCCGCTTTCGGGCTAACCTGGGGAATCAACCGTTACCTCGATCTCACCAGCAATGTCGGCTATCAGCTGACGACGAGGGATGTGGGCGACAGCACCCGGCAGTTCCAGGCCGGCCTGGGCCTGACGGTAAAGCGCTAAGCCCCTGCCTTCGCTTAAATCCAAGCCACTCAAATGAATTGAGGCCCAGCATATGCCAGGCCTCAAGATTTTCTCCAAAAGGTCGAATCCCTATTTCAGGGCAGCGATCAGCGCCTTGAACTCGTCCTCGATGGTCGGGCGGATGTCGTCACGCGCCAAAGCGAAGGCGACATTCGCGAGGATGAAACCGTCCTTGGCACCGCAGTCGAACGTCTGGCCCCGGAAGTGATAGCCGGCGAAATCCTGCGTCTTGGCAAGCTTCAGCATGCCGTCCGTCAGCTGGATCTCGTTGCCGGCACCGCGCTCCTGGCTTTCCAGGATACGGAAGATTTCCGGCTGAAGAATGTAGCGGCCGTTGATGAAGAAGTTGGAAGGCGCTGTGCCCTTGGCCGGCTTTTCGACCATTTCCGTGATACGGAAGCCGCTGCCGATCGTCTCGCCGACGCCGACGATACCGTATTTATGGGTCTGGTCGGGGGCGCATTCCTCGACCGCGATGACATTGCCGCCGCTGTGCTCGTAAAGCTCGATCATGCCCTTCATGCAGCCCTTTTCGGCGCGCATGACCATATCGGGCAGCAGCAGCGCGAACGGCTCGTCGCCGACGATCTCGCGAGCGCACCAGACGGCGTGACCGAGGCCGAGCGGCTCCTGCTGGCGCGTGAAGCTCGCCGTGCCGGCCTTCGGCAACAGGCCGTTCAGCAGCGACAGTTCGGCGTTCTTGTTGCGCTGGCGCAGCGTCTGCTCAAGCTCGAACTGGATATCGAAATAATCTTCGATGACGTGCTTGCTGCGGCCCGTGACGAACACGAAATGCTCGATGCCCGCTTCCATCGCCTCGTCGACGACATACTGGATCACCGGCTTATCCACGACGGTCAGCATTTCCTTTGGCACCGCCTTGGTCGCCGGCAAGAACCGCGTCCCTAGTCCGGCGACCGGAAATACTGCCTTACGAACCTTCTTATGCTGTCCCACGCATACCTCCTGGGCATTAAATCAGTTGGCACAAAGCCATTCTAAAGGTCAGTAGATTAGATTTGCTACTGTTTTGCAAATAATGACTGACGCGAACTTCCATGGTAAAGAATTTGTTGACTTCGTTCGTTTAGCGTCACGCATGGGCCGATGCTACGTGCATCGCCGCACCGAAATCCAACGATTGATGGACAAGGCTGTAGATGACCGTAAACCGCAAACACTCCCTTCGTGGTCTCGCTCTGGCGCTCGCGCTCGGCGCCCTGGCGGGATTCCTTCCCGTTAACGCCAATGCTGACCCTGGGTTCCAGAAATGGATCGCGGGCTTCTACGCTACCGCCGCAAAGAGCGGCATCACGCAATCGACCTATCGCAATGCATTTTCCGGCGTGACGGACCCAGACCCCACGGTGCTTGAAAAGGCGCAATACCAACCGGAATTCAAGTCCCAAATCTGGGATTACCTCGACTCCCGTGTCAATCCCTATACGGTCGATATTGGCCGCAAGATGGCGGTTAAGTACGGATCCACACTGCGCACGCTCGAACAGCATTTCGGCGTCGATCGCAATATCATACTGGCCATCTGGTCGATGGAGTCGAATTACGGCGAGGTTCTCGCCAAGAACGATCGGCTGCATTATGTGCCCCGCGCGCTGGCGACCCTTGCCTATGCCGATCCGAAGCGGGCGAACTACGCCAAGAAGCAGCTTATCGCCGCGCTGAAGATTCTGCAGAAGGGCGACATCTCGCGCAAGGACCTGAACGGCTCCTGGGCCGGCGCCATGGGCCATACGCAGTTCATCCCGACGAGCTATCTCCTCTATGCTGTCGATGCCGACGGCAGCGGCCATGCCGATATCTGGAATTCCGTTCCGGACGCCCTGGCGACGACAGCCAATCTCCTCGCCAAGAACGGTTGGGATACCGGCCGGACCTGGGGTTACGAGGTGGTCGTACCACCCGGCGGCAATGCCCAGGCCGGCAAGACTCACACAATCGCACAATGGGCGGCTCTCGGCTTCGTGCGTCCCAACGGCAAGGGTTTCCGCAGCACCTCCGACCGCGCGCAGCTGAAGATGCCCGGCGGACCGAACGGCCCCGGCTTCCTGATGACCGGAAACTTCTTCACCATCAAGCGCTACAATGCCTCCGACAGCTACGCCTTGGCAGTCGGCCTGCTCGCGGACCAGATTGCCGGCTATGGCGGAATGCAGCAATCCTGGCCCCGTCCGAGCGGCACGCTCGACGTCAAGCAGAAATTCGAGCTGCAGACGCGTCTGAAAGAACTTGGCTATTATGACGGCGTGGTCGACGGCAATTTCGGCTCGGGCTCGAAGGCCGCCATATCAGCCGTCCAGCAGCGCATGGGCATGGATGCGGACGGCGAGCCGTCAATGAACCTGCTGAAAGCATTGCGTAAGTAGGCCGCCTCGAGCGAATCCGGGACCGCCGGACGATGAAATCGTCCTTATGCGGCCCGGACTCGTCAGCGGAAAAGAAGCGATGATGAAACACCCTGCCCGCGCGACCAAGACAACTCTGGGGATTGTTCTGACGGCATTCTTCGCCGCCGTCATCGCGCTTGGATGCCTGCCGAATATGGCGCAGGCGCAGGAGCGTCCGCGGCGAAACCTGTTCGACATGCTGTTCGGCACCCGCGAGCCCGATTATCCGGACCAGCCCATGGAGCAGCCGCCGCCTCGTCGCAAGGTGCAGCCGAAAAAGCGTCCGACCCCGCCGCCGCGCCAGCCGGTCGCGCAGCCGGAAACACCGCCCCCCGCGGAAAAGCTTTCTGACGCCAAAACCATCCTCGTCGTCGGCGATTTTCTGGCGAGCGGCTTGGCAACCGGGCTGGAAGATGCCTTCTCTACCTCCCCCGGCGTCGTCGTCCAGTCCCGCGGCAACGTCGCCTCCGGTCTTGTGCGGCAGGACTATTACAACTGGCCGCAGCAATTGCCTGAGATGATCGACCAGCTGAAACCGGCCATGGTCGTCGTCATGATCGGCGCCAACGACCGCCAGCAGATGATCGGCGACGGGCTCAACGAAAAATACGGCACCGACCCGTGGTTCCTCGCCTATGAAGAGCGCGTGCAGCAATTCGCCAAGCTGGTAACGAGCCGCCATATTCCGCTGCTCTGGGTTGGCCTGCCCTCCTTCGGCTCCGATCAGCTGACCGCCAGCGCCGTCAAGCTCAACCAGATCTACCAAAGCCAGACCACCAGCGTCGGCGGCGAGTTCATCGACATATGGGACGGCTTTACCGACCAGAACGGCGAATTCATCGTCACCGGCTCCGATATCAACGGCCAGCAGGTTCGACTGAGAACGGCCGACGGCGTCAATCTGACGGCAGCCGGCAAGCGCAAGGTCGCCTTCTATCTGGAGAAGTCTGCCCGCCGGATCCTGGGCGATCAGGCAAGTCCCGACATCACGCGCCTGGACACGGGCAATCCCCTGCCGGCGCAACAGGCCAATCTTCCTGACGCGGAGCCGGAAAAGATCACCCGCACGCAGCCGATGAGCCTCTCCGATCCCGATCTCGACGGCGGCTCGCAGCTCCTGGGCAGCACCCCTGCCCCAACCGTAATGACCTCATCACCCCGCGATCTTCTGGTCGAGAAGGGTCTGATGGACCCGGCGCCGGTCGGCCGCGTCGACGACTACAGATTGCCGGGATCGGTTGCACGATAGGCGGCGCGAAGGCGGTTTGACAATGCAGCACCCGGCCAATAGAAGAATTGCATGAGCACCAAAAGCGCAGATCAGATCGATCGTTACCGCACCTGCCCTGCAGGTTGCGGTTTTGCGCGCTTTCTCCGGCCGAGGTCTCCGCGTCCAGTCGTGACGGCCGGAGGCGTTGATGCGTCCGGCGGCTGCTGGACGTAAAGCCCTCAACCTCAAGACATCAACGTTGCCCATGGAGAATGGCACGTGCTCAATATCTATAACGTCAATTCGCTCGTTCACTGGGAAGAGCGGGACATTAAACTGCGCGACGATTTCATCCGCTTCTTTTCCGATGAGGTCGCGAACTTCCTGCGATCGGCAAACCCCGCCTGGGACATGTGAAGGATCGAAGCACCGACTCTGATGCCTCGAAACCTCGTTTCGGACGCCTATTCCAACTCGGACATATGGGTGCAGGAGCGAATGTCGAACACCGAGACCGAACTTGTGCTGCGGCCGGAAACGACACCTTCAACCTATGCCTATATGCAGCATCTTCTCGGAAGTCATTCCAGAGCGCGGCTGCCACTATGCGTCTGGCAGGCCGGAAAATCCTATCGCCGGGAACAGGAGCAGCCGAGCAAGCATGTGCGGCTCAAGGAATTCTGGCAGCTCGAATTCCAATGCGCTTTCACCGCCGATAGCGGCAATGATTATCACGCCGCCTCCCTCGAACCCGTCCGCAGGATGATCGCTTCGGTCATCCACCTGCCGACGCGGGTCGTACCGTCGGATCGCCTGCCGGCCTATTCCGAGGTCACCATAGATATCGAGGTCGACAACGGCGATAAATGGATGGAGATCTGTTCGATTTCGAGGCGAACGGACTTTCCGCAGCGCTACCGCAGCCAGCCGAAGAAAGGGCCGGCGATAGACCATGACGTCGCGGTACTCGAAATTGCCATCGGCCTCGATCGCTGCGTCTACAACTGGAACATCGCCGCAAGCCGATAACGACAAAGGCCGGGTTCATCGAGAACCCGGCCTTCAATCACTTTGCGCGCGAGATAGCGAAACTTAGGCCGGCAGAACCGTCGAACCCATCAAAGCCTCGTCGATCGCGCGGGCGGCCTGACGGCCCTCGCGGATCGCCCAGACCACCAGCGACTGGCCGCGGCGAATGTCGCCGGCCGTCCAGAGCTTGTCGACCGAGGTCTTGTAGTCCTTGTCGTTGGCAACGACGTTGGTCGAACCGCGGCGGTCGGTATTCACGGTCAGCTTGCCGTCGAGTTCCTTGAGCACGCTGTCGGTGAAGGGGCCGCGGAAGCCGATGGCGATGAAGGCGAGGTCGGCGCGGATGACGAATTCCGTGCCGGCGATCGGCTTGCGGCGATCGTCCACTTCGCAGCACTTCACGCCCGTCAGCACGCCGTCTTCGCCGATGAACTCGAGCGTTGCCACCTGGAATTCGCGAACCGCACCTTCGGCCTGCGAGGAAGAGGTGCGCATCTTCGTTGCCCAGAACGGCCATACGGCGAGCTTGTCTTCCTTCTCCGGCGGCTGCGGGCGAATATCGAGCTGGGTCACCTTCACCGCACCCTGGCGGAATGCCGTGCCGACGCAGTCGGATGCCGTATCGCCGCCGCCGACGACGACGATATGCTTGCCGCCCGCCAGGATCGGATCGGCGGGCCAGCCGACGCTGTCGATGTTTTCGCGGCCGACACGGCGGTTCTGCTGCACGAGATAGGGCATGGCGTCATGGACGCCTGCGAGCGTCGTGCCGGGAATGCCAGCTTCGCGCGGGGTTTCCGAGCCGCCGCAATAGAGCACGGCGTCATGGTCGGCCAGAAGCTGCTCGACCTTGACATCGACGCCGACATTGACGCCGCAATGGAAGGTGACGCCTTCGCCCTTCATCTGCTCGACGCGGCGATCGATGAAGTTCTTCTCCATCTTGAAGTCCGGGATACCGTAGCGCAGCAGGCCGCCGGGCTTGCTTTCGCGCTCGTAGACATGGACGTCGTGACCTGCGCGGCCGAGCTGCTGGGCAGCAGCCATGCCGGCAGGGCCGGAGCCGATGATTGCGACCTTCTTGCCGGTGTGAACCGTTGCCGGCTGCGGCCGGATGAAGCCGAGCTCATAGGCCTTGTCGGCAATCGCCTGCTCGACGGTCTTGATCGCGACGGGCGCATCTTCCAGGTTCAGCGTGCAGGCCTCCTCGCAGGGTGCGGGGCAGACGCGGCCGGTGAATTCCGGGAAGTTGTTGGTCGAATGCAGGTTGTGGATCGCCTGTTCCCAGTTGTTGTTGTAAACGAGGTCGTTCCAATCGGGGATCTGGTTGTGCACTGGGCAGCCGGTCGGGCCGTGGCAATAGGGAATGCCACAGTCCATGCAGCGGGCTGCCTGTTTCTGCACTTCCTGGTCCGACATGGGGATCGTGAATTCACGGAAATGCCGGATGCGATCCGACGCCGGCTGATACTTCGCCACCTGCCGGTCGATTTCCAAGAAGCCTGTTACCTTGCCCATGCTTTCGTTTCCTCACTCAAAAAGAGGAGCTCATGGCTCCCGTGCCTGAGGGTCATCTCGGTTCCCTGTCCGGCACTTTAATTCAAATCCGATTCCGCTGTTCGACAGTCGCGATCGCCATGACGGCGATCGCAATGCGAGGCGAAACCCTCGGCTGGTTTCAGAACTGGGGCAGATTACTCCGCCGCCACGCTCATCCGGCTACGCTCCATTTCCTCAAGGGCGCGGCGGTATTCGACCGGCATGACCTTGCGGAATTTCGGGCGGTAATCGGCCCAGTGATCGAGAATCTCCTTGGCTCGCGTCGAGCCCGTATAGTGGACGTGGTTCGAAATCAGCTGGAAGAGACGCTCTTCGTCGTGGCGCGTCATGTCATCGGAGACGTCGACGCGTCCCTTATGCATGATGTCGCCGCCATGATGATGCAGCTTCTCCAGCAGCTCGTCTTCCTCGGGAACCGGCTCCAGTTCGACCATCGCCATGTTGCAGCGGCGGGCGAAATCGCCTTTCTCGTCGAGAACATAGGCCACGCCGCCCGACATGCCGGCCGCGAAGTTGCGCCCGGTTTCGCCGAGCACGACGACGACGCCGCCGGTCATATATTCGCAGCCGTGGTCGCCCACGCCTTCGACGACGGCGATCGCGCCGGAGTTTCTGACCGCAAAGCGCTCGCCCGCGACCCCGCGGAAGTAGCATTCGCCCTCGGTCGCACCGTAGAGCACGGTGTTGCCGACGATGATCGAGTTCTCAGCGACGATCTTCGAGTTCTCCGGCGGACGGATGATGATGCGGCCGCCCGAAAGGCCCTTGCCGACATAGTCGTTGCCGTCACCGACGAGGTTGAAGGTTACGCCGCGTGCAAGGAACGCACCGAAGGACTGGCCGGCCGTTCCCCTCAGGGTGACGCTGATCGTATCGTCCTTCAGGCCGCGATGACCATAGCGCTTGGCAACAGCACCCGACAGCATGGCGCCGGCCGAACGGTCGACGTTCTTGATGTCGACTTCGAAGGCGACAGGCGTCTTGGAGGAGAGCGCCGGCTCCGCCTTCTCGATCAGCTTACGGTCGAGAATGTCGTCGATTGGGTGCTTCTGCACCGTCGTCCAGTAGGTCTCTTCCTTCGGCGCATCGACCTTGTGGAAGATGCGGCTGAAGTCGAGGCCTCTCGCCTTCCAATGGGCGAGCATGTCGTCCTTTTCCAGAAGCTCGGAAGCACCGATGATCTCGTCCAGCTTGGCAACGCCAAGCGAGGCGAGGATTTCGCGCACTTCTTCGGCCACGAAGAAGAAGTAGTTGATGACATGCTCCGGCGTACCTTTGAAGCGCTTGCGCAGAACCGGGTCCTGGGTGGCGACACCAACCGGACAGGTGTTGAGGTGGCACTTGCGCATCATGATGCAGCCGGCCGCAATCAACGGCGCGGTGGCGAAGCCGAATTCGTCGGCACCGAGCAGCGCGCCGATGATGACGTCGCGGCCGGTCTTCAGACCGCCATCGACCTGCAGGGCAATGCGCGAGCGCAGCCCGTTCAGCACCAGCGTCTGCTGGGTCTCGGCAAGGCCGATTTCCCAAGGGCTGCCGGCATGCTTCAGCGAGGTCAGCGGCGAAGCGCCGGTGCCGCCATCATAGCCCGAGACGGTGATGTGATCGGCGCGCGCCTTGGCAACGCCGGCGGCAACCGTGCCGACGCCGACTTCCGAGACGAGCTTGACCGACACATCCGAGGTCGGGTTGACGTTCTTCAGGTCGTAGATCAGCTGCGCGAGATCTTCGATCGAATAGATGTCATGATGCGGCGGCGGCGAGATCAGGCCGACGCCCGGCGTCGAGTGCCGGGTCTTGGCAACTGTAGCATCGACCTTGTGGCCGGGCAGCTGGCCGCCTTCACCGGGCTTGGCGCCCTGCGCCACCTTGATCTGCAGCACGTCGGCATTGACCAGATATTCGGTCGTCACGCCAAAACGGCCGGAGGCGATCTGCTTGATGGCGGAACGTTCCGGGTTCGGCGAACCGTCGAAGAGCGGCATGTAGCGATCGGCTTCCTCGCCGCCTTCGCCGGTGTTCGACTTGCCGCCGATACGGTTCATGGCGATGGCCAGCGTCGTATGCGCCTCGCGGCTGATGGAACCGAAGGACATGGCACCTGTCGAGAAGCGCTTGACGATATCGGCAGCCGGCTCGACCTCGTCGATCGAGATCGGCTTGCGGCCGAGCGCTTCCGCACCCTTGATCTTGAAGAGACCGCGGATGGTGTTCATCCGGAGCGCCGACTCGTTGACCATTTCGGAGAATTCGCGGTAGCGGTCCTCGGCATTCCCACGCACGGCATGCTGCAGGGCAGCCACGGCATCGGGCGTCCAGGCGTGGCTTTCGCCGCGCATGCGGTAGGCGTATTCGCCACCGATGTCGAGCGTGCTTGCCAGCAGCGGATCGCGGCCGAAAGCAGCCTTGTGACGCGAGACGGTTTCCTCGGCGATCGTCTCGAGGCCGATGCCTTCGATCATCGTTGCGGTGCCGAAGAAATACTTGTCGACCAGTTCCTGCTGCAAGCCCACAGCATCGAAGATCTGCGCGCCGCAATAGGATTGATAGGTCGAGATGCCCATCTTCGACATGACCTTGAGGATGCCCTTACCGACCGCCTTGATGTAGCGGTAGACGACTTCGGTCGCGTCCACTTCCTTCGGGAATTCGCCACGCTGATGCATGTCAAGCAGCGTGTCGAACGCCATATAGGGGTTGATCGCCTCGGCGCCGTAACCGGCCAGCAGGCAGAAGTGATGCACCTCACGCGGCTCGCCGGTTTCGACGACGATACCGACCGAGGTGCGCAGGCCCTTGCGGATCAGGTGATGGTGCACGGCCGCCGTCGCCAGCAGCGCCGGGATCGCGATGCGGTCCGGTCCGATCTGGCGGTCGGAAAGCACGATGATGTTGTAGCCGCCGCGAACGGCAGCTTCCGCCCGCTCGCAGAGACGGTCGAGCATCTCGGGCATGCCCTCGGCGCCACGTTCGACATCATAGGTGAAGTCGAGCGTCTTGGTGTCGAAGCGATCCTCGGTGTGACCGATCGAGCGAATCTTTTCGAGATCGCCGTTGGTCAGGATCGGCTGGCGGACTTCCAGGCGCTTGGCGTTGGCCATGCCGGTATGGTCGAGCAGGTTCGGGCGTGGGCCGATGAACGAGACTAGGCTCATGACGAGCTCTTCGCGGATCGGATCGATCGGCGGGTTCGTTACCTGCGCGAAGTTCTGCTTGAAGTAGGTGTAGAGCAGCTTCGGCTTGTCGGACATGGCCGAGATCGGCGTATCCGTGCCCATGGAACCGACAGCTTCCTGACCGGTCGTCGCCATCGGCGACATCAGGAGCTTGGTGTCCTCGGTCGTATAGCCGAAGGCCTGCTGGCGATCGAGCAACGACACGTCGCGGCGCAGCGCCCGCGGTTCCACCGGCTTCAGGTCTTCCAGGATCAGCTGCGTGCGGTTCAGCCAGCTGCGATAGGGATGCTTGGTTGACAGTTCCGACTTCACCTCGTCGTCGGAGATGATACGGCCCTTTTCCATATCGATGAGAAGCATCTTGCCCGGCTGCAGGCGCCACTTCTGGATGATCTTCTCTTCCTCGACAGGCAGAACGCCGGCTTCTGACGCCATGATGATGCGGTCGTCGCTGGTGACGAGATAGCGGGCCGGACGCAGACCATTACGGTCGAGCGTCGCGCCGATCTGCTTGCCATCGGTAAAGGCGACGGCGGCAGGGCCATCCCACGGTTCCATCAGGGCGGCATGATACTCGTAAAATGCCTTGCGTTCCGGCGCCATCAGCTGGTTGCCGGCCCATGCTTCCGGGATGAGCATCATCATGGCATGCGCCAGCGAGTATCCACCACGCACGAGGAATTCGAGCGCGTTGTCAAAACAAGCCGTGTCCGACTGACCTTCATAGGAGATCGGCCAGAGCTTGGAGATATCGTCGCCGAACAGCGGCGAGGATACCGAAGCCTGGCGAGCGGCCATCCAGTTGACGTTGCCGCGCAGCGTGTTGATTTCGCCGTTATGCGCGACCATGCGGTAGGGATGCGCCAGCTTCCACGACGGGAAGGTGTTGGTCGAGAAGCGCTGGTGCACGAGGGCAACCGCCGTCTCGAAACGCGGGTCGGACAAGTCCTTATAATAGGCGCCCACCTGATAGGCGAGGAACATGCCCTTGTAGACGATGGTCGAGCTCGACAGCGAGACAGGGTAGAAGCTGCTCTCCTCGCCCTCGTATTCCGCATAGATGCGGTTGGAGATTACCTTGCGCAGGGTAAAGAGACGACGCTCGAATTCCTCGTTCGTGCCTGCATCGCGGCCAGCGCCGATGAAGACCTGCACATGGTGCGGCTCGGTGGCAGCGATGTCAGGCGCCTTAGACAGCGAGGAATTATCGACCGGCACATCGCGGAAGCCGAGCAACACCTGCCCCTCTTCGGCCACGACCTGCTTGATCGCGGTCTTGAAGTGCTCGATCAGCGCTTCGTCGCGCGGCAGGAAGAAATGGCCGACGCCATATTCGCCGGCCTTCGGCAGGATCACACCCTGCTTGGCCATCTCCTCGCGGAAGAAGCGGTCGGGGATCTGTACGAGAATGCCCGCGCCATCGCCCATCAGCGGATCGGCACCGACGGCACCGCGATGCGTCAGGTTTTCGAGAATGAACAGGCCGTCGCGCACGATCTGGTGCGACTTCTGGCCCTTCATATGCGCAACGAAGCCGACGCCGCAGGCGTCATGCTCGTTGCGAGGATCGTAAAGGCCCTGTTTCGGCGGGATGCCAACAGCGCGTTTCGACGTCTTGGCCGTCGCGGCAGCATTCACTGCAGCGGTCTGGTCAAAACTCGTCAACGTCGTCCTGTTCGTCATGGTCTTCCCTCCGGTAAGGCCCGCGTCGCGGGCGCTCCTTCGTCCCGCGCGGTCCGTTTCCGGGGCCGACGCGCGACAGCGCTGTTGCATTGTGAAGATCGGCCGCGAACCGCAGCTCCTTGAAGTGGAGCCCGTCGTCAGCGTTCCGCGCCTTGCCATTCCACCGCCGCATTGCCCGTGCCTCAAAAGGCTCGAAAGGGCATGCTCCTGGTAACTATAGCTCGAAATCCCGACATCGTCAGGACCCTGGGGGCACATCTTCGGCCTCGGTGGCCAAAATAGGACAGCAACCCTGTCCTAATTCATCAGCTCTATGCCAGAAAGCTTAAGCCTTCGCAAGAGCAAAACGGCAAAAATTCGTCAACGAAAGACGGAAGATTGCCTTTGTTGCAGGAATAGAGCAATAAAGTTTCGCTGCGGCGCATCATTTTATTTGTTGATTGCGTCAATCAATTTCTGTGATGCATTCTTCAAACTCATGCTCTTGATAGGTTTTTGCATTGGCGTAATGTCCGCCCGATCCTATCTAATCTAGCCGCAATTCAATCCTCCATCTGGTGCATTTCCATGTTCTTTGCTTCCGATAACTGGGCCGGCGCCCATTCCAAAGTCGCCGAACGTCTGCTCGCCGCATCGAGTGGCTTTGCCTCCGCCTACGGTACAAGCGAGCTCGACCAGCATGTCGAAGCCAAATTCTCCGAGATCTTCGAGCGCGAGGTCGCGGTCTTCTTCGTAGCAACCGGCACGGCCGCCAATTCGCTGTCGCTTGCCAGCGTCCAGAAACCGGGCGGCATCAGCTTCTGCCATACCGAGGCACATGTCGCCGAAGACGAATGCGGCGCTCCTGACTTCTTCAGCGGTGCGCGTCTTGCGACCGTCGAAGGCGCCCTCGGCAAGATCGATCCCAAGGCGCTTGCCACCAAGATCGCCCGCTTCCCGCAGGATGCCGTCCATCACGGCCGCGCCGCCGCCGTAACGATCACTCAGGCGACGGAAATCGGCACAGTCTATTCGCTGGATGAGATCGATGCCATCGCGTCCATCGCCAAGGCGAACGGCCTACCGCTGCATATGGATGGCGCGCGTTTCGCCAACGCCCTCGTCGCGCTCGGCACGACGCCGGCCGAGATGACTTGGAGGCGCGGCGTCGATATCCTCTCCTTCGGCGGCACCAAAAACGGCTGCTGGTGCGCCGAGGCGATCGTTATCTTCGATCCAGAGAAGGCAAAGGAGATGCATTTCATCCGCAAACGCGCCGCCCAACTTTTCTCCAAGTCGCGCTTCATCGCCGCCCAGTTCGACGGTTATTTCCAGGATGGCCTCTGGCTCGATCTCGCCCGCCATTCCAACGGCATGGCCGATCGGCTGCGCGCCGGGCTGGAAAAGACCCCTGGCGCCCGTCCGGCGTGGTCAACAGCCTCGAACGAGATTTTTGCGATCATCCCCAAATCCTCCGCCAAGGCGGCCGAAAACAAGGGCGCGAAGTTCTACGAATGGCCGATTCCGGAGTCGCAGCCGGACCTGGTCGGCAGCGATGAAACGCTGATCCGGCTCGTGACCAGCTTCGCCACGACCGAGGCCGATGTGGCGAATTTCCTTGCCTGCCTGGCGTGATCCGCATGAAAAAGAGCGCCGGGGCTGGCCTTCAGGGCCAGACGGCGCTCGTAATGGGGCAAGAGGTCAATTTTGATTTCGATGGGCGATCATTGCGAAGTTCGATAGATCGTCGCGATCGGATGCTGGTGCGTTGTGTATAATCATCGTCATTGCCACGACGCAGGCGACAAGCCCGGAAATGAAGATGGCACCATATATCATCGGGCGACTATTCCTCCGCAATTCTCCCATCGCCACCTGAGATAGCAAAAGAAGCTGACTTTCGCCTGAAAACGGGCGCTGCAATAAATCAGCCGGCAAAATAAATCCGGATCTCATCTGCATGATGGGAAACGACTTTTAACGATATCTGATAAACGATTTTGTCGTCAGCTCGATCGCGGCCCCCTGACCTTCGCGAGTATATCGTCCGAGAGCGCCTTGACCAAAAGCTGGTCCGCGCCTTTGCGCGGCACCAGGACGAATTCCACGTCTTCGAGGACGGGCAGCCAGCCCGGCGCGGTCTCCAGCAATCCGGCAGGCGCCATGCTCTTCGGCTGTACGAGGACGCCCATGCCGGCGCGCGCCGCCGCCGTCAGGCCGCTCAGGCTGCCGCAGGTGCAGACGATGCGCCAGGGCATCTGCTGCCGGCGCAACGCCTCCAGCGCGACCGCGCGCGTAACGCTCGGCGTCGGAAAGGCGATCAACGGCAATGGTCCCGCAAGTTTGCGGATGCGATCCGGGTCTCGCGCCAGCCAGACCAGCGGCTCCCGGTAGACGAGCTTGCCCCTGCTGTCACCGAGCCGGCGCTTGGCAAGCACCAGATCGAGATCGCCATTATCCTGCATTTCATAAAGCACACCGCTGAGCGCAACTGTCAACTCGAGATCGACGGACGGATGCGAGCGCACGAAATCCTCAAGCACGTCCGGAAGCTGGCTGGTGACGAAATCCTCGGAAACCCCGAGCCGCAGATTGCCGCGCAGGCTGTTGCCGGCGAAAAGCTGCCGCACCTGGCCTTCGATCGACAGCATCTGGCGTGCGTGGCCGAGCAAGGCCTCGCCGTCGCCAGTCAGGACGACGCGATGCGTGTCGCGCGCCAAAAGCTTGCGACCGAGTTCCGTTTCCAGCCGCTGTATATGCTGGCTGACGGTCGATTGCCCAAGACCGAGCCGCTCGGCGGCCAGCGTGAAGCTGCCCATCTGCTCGACGGCGACGAAGCTCCGCAACTGGGTGAGATCAAGCATGGATTATCCTGTATTGCGATAACTGTTATTCCTTGCATCGTGGATCACAATAGGTCTATCTGCAAGGAGTATCATCAAGACTTGCAAATGCGATTGGGGTAGGCACGATGCGCCGCTTTCTTCCAGACACCTTCACCATGTTGCTGGTACTCACCGTCCTGACGGCATCCTTCTTTCCGGTGCAGGGGGCTAGCGCTCACTATTTCAGCATTGCCACCAACTTCGCCATCGGTCTCTTGTTTTTCCTGCATGGTGCACGCCTGTCGCGCGATGTCGTCATCGCCGGCATACTGCACTGGCGGCTGCATCTCGTCATCCTGCTGACGACCTTCGGCACCTTTCCGCTGCTGGTGCTGGCCATGGGCCAAATCGTCCCGAACAGCATCCTGCCCGTCTCGCTTTATACCGGCATGCTGTTTTTGAGCGTTCTGCCGTCAACCGTGCAGTCCTCGATCGCCTTCACCTCCATCGCCGGCGGCAATGTGCCGGCTGCGATCTGCTCGGCGTCGGCCTCCAATATTTTCGGCATGTTCCTGACGCCGCTGCTCGTCGGCATCCTGTTTTCGGTCGGCGGCCAGGGCGGTGGCTTTTCCTGGGATGTTCTGTGGCAAATCATGCTGCAGCTGCTCGCCCCTTTCATCGCCGGCCAGCTGCTGCAGCCATGGATCGGCGGCTGGATCCGTTCGAAGAAGAAGATCCTGATGCCGGTCGATCGCGGCTCGATCCTCATGGTCGTTTATTCCGCCTTCAGCGAGGCCGTGGTGGAAGGACTGTGGCATACCTTCTCCATCCTCGATATCGTCACAGTCATCATCGCGAACATGGTGCTTCTGGCGATGGTAATCTGCATCACCATGTTCGGCAGCCGCGCCCTCGGTTTTGAAAAGGCCGACGAGATCACCATTACCTTCTGCGGCTCGAAGAAGTCTCTGGCAAGCGGCGTGCCGATGGCCAATGTCATCTTCGCCGGCCAGAGTATCGGCGCCATCGTGCTGCCACTCATGCTGTTCCATCAGATCCAGCTGATGACCTGCGCAGTGCTCGCCCAGAAATATGCCGATGCCGCCAAGCGGCGCGAGGCTGCGAAGGCTCAGGCGGGAACGAAAACGGGCGAAGCGACAAACGCAGCCTGAGTTCTCCGATAACACACAAAACGAAAGCGGCGCCCCGATGGAGCGCCGCTTCTTTTTGATCTTGGGAGGATCAGGAGCTTGGCGGCCAGAAACCGCCAGCCCGGCATGACGGTCTAAGACCGTCAGCCGCACTTAGTTGATGTGAGCCTCGATGGCCTTCGGGGTTTCCACGGGCTCGGCCGCGATGGAGATACGGCGGGGCTTCATGGCTTCGGGAATGTTGCGCAGCAAATCGATGTGCAGCAAACCGTTCTTCAGTGAAGCAGCCTGAACCTCGACATGGTCGGCAAGCTGGAAACGACGCTCGAAGGCACGCTTGGCGATACCGCGATAGAGATATTCGCTGGTTTCAGCCGGCTCTTCGCTCTTTTCGCCCTTGACCTGAAGGACATGGGCGTGAGCCTCGATGCTCAGTTCCTTTTCATCGAAACCGGCAACGGCCATGGTGATGCGATAGGTGTTTTCACCCGTGCGCTCGATATTGTAAGGCGGATAGGTCTGGGCCTGATCCGGCTGGCCAAGGCTGTCGAGCATGGTGAACAGACGGTCGAAACCGACG
Organism: Rhizobium centroccidentale; assembly: GCF_030182565.1. NCBI lineage: Bacteria > Pseudomonadati > Pseudomonadota > Alphaproteobacteria > Hyphomicrobiales > Rhizobiaceae > Rhizobium > Rhizobium centroccidentale. Next base: position 198,219 of record NZ_JAQJCG010000006.1, read on the forward strand.
GTGGAACGGTAAAGGGGAGAGAAGTCTACGTGACGCATGGAAGTCCTCCTGTGAGCGACAATTGCGATTTCAATTCTTGTCCCATGACCCCACTCGGGGCGGCCTCGGGACGGTTCTGCGAGCCCGTTTGGCACCCGCGAAAAAAAGATGGGGATCGCTTTTCCCGAGTTCAAGCCCCCTGTGCCCCGACCCTCATTTTGTGGAAAATCGCTGCGTGAACCGCAGATGAACGGATGGTTCGGAACCCGTTCAGGCTGGCTGGCCTATCGTCAAAACCATCGGAACACCATCGTCCGATGACTGAAGTGTATCGTCCCTTCTTCTTCAGTCCTTGCTCGGCCGGCGAAGCGGATCTCTCTATCTCCGCAAGCCGGCCTTTTTTCTTCGCGGACACTACCGCAGCAGCTTCAGCGAACCGGTGAGCGATTTCACCCATTTCGAAGGCCCCGCCAGCCCGAGGCCGTCGATCGCCTCCCCGGCGAGATCGCGATCCGGAAACGTCGCCTCATATTCCCTGTAATCGTGCAGCGAGCGGGCAAAGGCAGGAAAAGGAACGATCGCGCGGTCGTTTTCCACCGGCAAGGTCTTCAGCAACAGAGATCGTATGGTTTCCGCATCCGCCTGCAGTATCGGGACGGGCATGTTCGAACTGATGTCGATGGTACGAGCCTCCCTGTCGGTCAATTGCCTGGCCGCGAGTGCAGGAAACTTTGCACCCAACCCAATCGAGATGGCGCCGGCAGTGTTGGCGATCAGACCGAGCGGTAATACCGGATTGATGACGATTGCTAGGCGAATATCGGGAAGCATGGAGACCTGCTGGTGTTGACATGTGGGATCGCAAGATATCTCTCTTGCCGGGAATAATCTTACCTTTCATTGCCACACATTCGGATAATATGGTAGGATCTACCTTATATCCGCAATTCCAAGGTTAAATATGCCCACTACCCTTGAACCCATCGATCTGAAGATTCTCGGCGCGCTTCAGAAGGATGGGCGCCTGACGAACCAAGCGCTTTCATCCGAAGTCGGGCTCTCGACATCTCCGTGCTGGCGGCGCGTGCGCCAGCTGGAAGAAACCGGCGTGATCCAGGGTTATACGGCCACGCTCGACAGGCGCCAGATCGGCCTCGGCGTTCTCGCCTTCATCAGGGTGAAAATCGACAGCCACAGCGAGGCGGAAGCCGAGGAATTCTCCCGCGACGTGCTGAAACTCAGCGAGGTCGTCGCCTGCTACAGCATCGCCGGCGATGCGGATTTCCTGCTGCAAGTGGTCGCGACCGATCTCGACAGCTATGCCGATTTCGCCATGGCGGTGGTGCGCCGGCTGCCACGCATCAAGGAGATGCAGACGACCTTCGTGCTGAAGGAAATCAAGCCTTTCAAGGGTCTTCCGCTTGAGGTCGGGCAGCGATAACACGCAACGCTTGCCTGCGGCGCATATCCTGCGAGCCCTTTACGTTTGGATCGAAGCCATCCTATTCTCAGGCGAGTGGCTGCCCCCCTGGGGTGTTGCTCGGGGGTATTGAATGTCGGCGCTCTCTTTTTCGAAGATTTCCTCATCGCTGAATGCGCTGCTGGCTGCCATCGGTCTGCTGACGGTAGCAGTGCTTACGACACCTGATATAAACGAAAAGACTAGGCTCATCCTGGAACTCCTGCTTGCCGCCGTCTGGGCCGTCTATGTCCTGCAATTGATCGAGACGCTGGTCATGCACCGCGCAAGGGGCGTTCGCGGCAGGATACCGGAAATCGCGGTCGACATCCTGGCCGTTCTGGTCCCTCTGGCCGCCTTCCTTCTCATCCGCGGGCGCGACCAAAGCCTCTATTGCGCCATCTGGCTTTTGAAGCCGCTGCGCGGTTCAACCTTTTTCCGGTTACTGGGCAGGGTCCTGACCAAGGAGGCGCGCAACCTGATCGGCGTCACCTCGATTTTCGGCATCGTTCTGTTCGCCGCAGCGCTTGCTGCTTACATCATCGAACGCGACGTCCAGCCTGACAAGTTCGGCAGCATTCCCCTCGCAATGTGGTGGGCCGTGACGACGCTGTCGACCACGGGCTATGGCGACGAGATCCCGCAAAGTCTCGCCGGCCGCACACTTGCCGGGCTGGTCATGATGTGCGGTATCGGCATCTTTGCCTTATGGGCCGGCATTCTCGCCACCGGTTTCTACGAAGAGGTTCGCCGCCAGGACTTCGTGCGCAACTGGCAGCTGGTGGCGGGAGTGCCGTTGTTTCAGAAGCTCGGCTCAGGCGCCCTCATCGAAATTGTACGGGCGCTGCGACCTCGCGTCGTGCCGGCCGGCGGCATCATCTGCCGCAAGGGCGAGGCCGGCGATCAGATGTACTTCATCGTCGAGGGTCGCGTCAGCGTCGCCACGCCGAACCCGGTGGAACTCGGCTCCGGCAGCTTCTTCGGGGAAATGGCGCTGATCACCGGCGAGCCCCGCTCGGCAACCGTCAGCGCCGCGACCGAAGTCTCGCTGCTGTCGCTCTATGCGTCAGATTTCCAGATGCTGTCGAGTAGCAGCCCGGAGATCGCCGAGATCATTCGCCAGACGGCGCTGGAACGGCGCGGCGCGGTATCGAAGAGCTGATACGGACGATCTTCATGGTGTCGGCCTTTGAGCGCATCGTTCGGAGAAAGCCATAAACCTGTTGCAATTCCCCCAGCCTGCGCTATCCCCTTGAGACGAGATATTGGTCAGCGAGGCGCGACACCGTCATGGATTCGATCCTCTATTCCGCAGCAGACAATCCGGTGCCGGAAAACCGCACCGAAGGATTCTTCGAAAGTTTCGACGGGCGCAAGCTGCGCTATGCCGTCTTCCGCTGCGAGCAGCCGGTCGCCAAGGGAACCGTTGTGCTGCTGCAGGGCCGTAATGAATTCATCGAGAAATATTTCGAGACGATCCGCGACCTCACAGCCAAGGGCCTTTGGGTCGCGACCTTCGATCTGCGCGGCCAGGGTGGATCGGAGAGATTGCTGAAGGACCCCTTGCGCGGCCATATCTGGCACTTTTCCGATTATGAGCGCGATCTGACCGCCTTCCTTGACAAGATCGTCCTGCCGGATACGCGTCTGCCCTTTTTTCTGCTCGCCCATTCGACGGGCGGTCTGATTGCCCTGTCCGCGGCGCCGAGGCTTGCGACACGAATTGAGCGCATGGTGCTGTCTGCTCCGTTCATCGGCTTGACCGGCCATGGCGCCTCTCCTGGCTTTATCCGCTTTCTGTCCGGCGCGGTCTGCGGTATCGGCCTTGGCCGCATCCAGTTCAGCAAGAAGTTCAAGGAAAGGCCATTTGCTGAAAACCCGCTGACGACGGACGAGCAGCGCTACCGGCGTAACACAGGCATCGGCACCGCCTACCCACAGCTTTGTCTGGGACCGCCGACGGCACGTTGGCTGTCGCAGGCATTGCGGGCGATCGAACGGGTCAACAGGCCCGAACATCTGTTTTCGATCCAGATTCCCACGGTTCTGATCGCGCCGACGCGCGACGGTGTGGTGCCCTATGCCGATCAGGAGCGGCTGTCGCGCTATTTCCGCGCCGCACAGCTGGTGCCGGTTCACGGTGCCAAGCATGAAATCCTGCAGGAACGGGATGTCTATCGCAACCAGGCACTTGCCGCGATCCACGCCTTCATCCCCGGCAGCGACGCCGAAACCAATGCCTACGAAACAGAAGCGGAAGCCTAGGCGGCTTAGCGAGACAGGACAGCCAAAGCCTGCTCATAAACGGCGCGGCTGCCTGCGGCGATGATCGTTCCGCCCATTTCCGGCCGGCCGCCATCCCAGGTGGTCATGATGCCGCCGGCCTGCTCGATGACCGGAATGATGCCGCCGACATCATAGGGTTTCAGCGAATTCTCGATGACGAGATCGATATGACCGGCCGCCAGCAGTGCATAGGCATAGCAATCGCAGCCGTAGCGGAAGAGCCGCACCTGACTTTCGATCTCGCGATATTTGGCAAGCTCCTCACCGACGAAGAGATGCGGCGAGGTGGTGAAGAGGATGGCATTCGAAAGGCTGCCGCAATCGCGGACCTGCAGCCGCCTCTCGCCGTCCGGACCGGAATAGGTAGCGCCATTGCCATCGGCAAAATAGCGCTCGCCAGTGAAGGGCTGGTCGATCAGGCCCATGACGGCGCGGCCGTTCTTCTGCAGGCCGATCAGCGTTCCCCACACCGGGACGCCCGAGATGAAAGCGCGCGTGCCGTCGATCGGATCGATGACCCAGACATGCTCGCGGTCGAGCCCCACATTGCCATGCTCTTCGCCCAAAATGCCATGTTCCGGAAATTCGGCGTCGATCAATGCGCGAATCGCCTGTTCGGCCGCACGGTCCCCTTCCGTCACGGGGTCAAAGCCCTGGGCTTCCTTATTGACCACATCGATGCCGGCACGAAAGCGCGGCAGGGTTTCGGCCTTGGCCGCTTCGGCCAGACGATAGAAGAACGAGCGATCGGGAAGCATGGTGAATCCGGATAGGTGGCAGGATGGCGATGTCATACCGCATATAGGCCGTGAAGCAAACCGGATGATGACGCGCTGGGCGCAATGCCTGCAGATCAGGCAGTATTTTTGAATTTGCCTAAATATTTTGCACTGCAATAAAGTGCTTGACATTTGTGCAATGCAGCAGCAATATCCTCATGCAGTCTTTCGACTGTAAATACCCTCCTTGGGTGTTTCCTCCCTAGACTTAGCCGCGCCACGAGCGCGGTTCTTTTTTGCCTGACCTACCTATTTGCAAGGGAATCCGCATTCATTGCGGCATCGTAGAGGGCACTTTCGATTTCACAAAATTGAGATCATTGATGTCTGCCGTCTGGGTGGGCAGTGTCATGAATTGGTTGATGGCTATAAATATCATCCAATAGGTTGGCCGCTGCCAGATTTCGGTAACGGTGGACCAGGGAACTTTGACCGACCTCAACTCGGACGCCACGTCAAACCCCTCATCGTGAAAAGCAAACGTCGCCTGTCGGGTCGACATCTTGCGGAACTTTCCGACCGTGTTGCGGCAATGCGCAGCCCATACGATAATAATCATAGCCGGATAGAGAAGAACGAGGCCACCGAAAACGCCGGTCAGCCATCCGGTGCCATCACACCAAAGCTGCCAAAGAAATAGCAAGATTATTGCAATTTCCGAGACCCAGAGGCGCCGATTGACGATCAGCCGCCGCCAGACAAAGACCGTCACGGCATCGCGCACCATTTCTTCCGTGTAGGTGACAGTGATAGTCCGACGCATCGCCCACCCACTACGCTCTGCCTATCGCCAAGCTTCGAATTCCGACGTCACCCATAAGCAGATTTTGCCTAGCCGCGCATCCCTTCGGCGAGCTCAATGACGACGAAACGGTCACTCCGCCGCCAGCGCCGGATCGCCCGTGTAGGATTCCACATGCTCGGCCATGCGCTTCATGAACAGCGTGATGGCGGCGGCGACCTTGTCAAAATCGGCACGCTTCTCCAGCGTCGTTTCGTCGACGTAAAGCGACCGGTTGACCTCGATCTGCAGGGCATGCAGCCCGCGGGAGGGGCGGCCGTAATGTTCGGTGATGAAGCCACCGGCATAGGGCTTGTTGCGCACGGCGTTGAAGCCGAGCTCCTCGAGGATCTGCATGGCCGCGCGCGAAAGCTCCGCCGAGGCGCTGGTGCCGTAGCGATCGCCGAGAATGAAATCCGGCCGCATGTTGCTACCGGCGATACGGATATTGCCCGGCATGGAATGACAATCGACCAGCACGCCGAAGCCGAATTTCACATGGGTGCGCGCGATCAGCCGCCGCAGCGTGGCGTGGTAAGGCTTGTAGATGGTATCGATTCGCTTCAGCGCATCCTCGACCGGAACGCGACGCGCATAGATCTCCATATTCTCGGCAACGATTCGCGGGATCGTGCCGAGACCGCCGGCGACCCGCAGCGAGTTGATGTTCGCATAGGACGGCAAGGCACCATCGAACATGCGCGGATCGAGCTCATAGGGCTCGCGATTGACGTCGATATAGGCGCGCGGAAAATTGGCAAACAGCAGCGGCGCACCGAGAGAGCTTGCCGCCGAAAAAAGCTCGTCGACATAATGATCCTCGGAGCGGCGGATAGCGATGCCCTGCAGACGGGATTGGGCGACGAAATCGGGGGGATAGACGCGACCACTATGAGGCGAGCTGTAGACAAACGGTATCGTCTGGGAGGCTGGCTCCAATACCTCGAAAATCTCGAAACTGCGCATTTCCGCGGACATCAACGTCTTTACCATGTCAACAACTTGTCGCAGTAATCATGTTGCCAGTTGCATGACCGCAAGTCCATAGTAACTTGAGCGAAATGGCCTTAATCCAAAACACCGTATTCGGAATCTCGGATGCCCGGTCAGCGAAAACGCAGGACGTTTTCGTGGAATGCACTTGTGCTTCGAACAAATGCTGGAATGGCGCGTTTTGGCTGACCATTCACGGCTTGTTTACGGCGCCGCGGTACCCTAAACGCTGGACGAGTCCAAAAAGACAAAGTTGATTAGCGATAGAGATGATGACCCAGAAGATACTTCTTGCCGAAGACGACAACGACATGCGTCGCTTTCTCGTGAAGGCACTCGAAAAAGCCGGCTACAAGGTCTTGTCCTTTGACAATGGAGCCAGCGCTTACGACCGGCTGCGCGAAGAGCCGTTCTCGCTGCTTTTGACCGACATCGTTATGCCCGAGATGGACGGCATCGAGCTGGCGCGGCGCGCCACCGAGCTCGACCCCGATCTGAAAGTCATGTTCATCACCGGTTTTGCCGCAGTCGCCTTGAACCCCGATTCGAAGGCGCCGAAGGATGCAAAGGTCCTTTCCAAGCCTTTCCACCTTCGCGAGCTCGTCGACGAAGTTAACAAACTCCTTGCCGCGTAAGGCTTTCGGCGGCCACGTCACAAAACCGAAAAAAGCCTATTGACGGCCACCGAGGTTTTGTGATCTATGCGCCGCCATCGGATGGGCGTGTAGCTCAGCGGGAGAGCACTACGTTGACATCGTAGGGGTCACAGGTTCAATCCCTGTCACGCCCACCATCCTAATTCGCTGAAAAGCAAGGCCTTTCGAGAAATCGAAAGGCCTTTTTCATTTCCTGTCGTTTGGCTATGGCTGCGCATGTCACGGGAGTTTTTACATTGGCAAAATGTTCGCCAGGCCGCGACCGTTTGTCGACGGTCAGCGATCCAGAATATGCCGCAGCACCGCCGTCGTCGGGTAGGCATAGACGCCACGATCAACGAAGCCTTGGCGATACAGGCAATTCCTGAGAGCCAGCCAATATAGCGTGCTGTTCGCATCCGGCGATCCACGCCGCCAGGAATAGGCTTCGGGCTCGCAATGATTGAGAGCCCTGTCGTATCTTGCCAGCACCACCGGATCGCTGTCGGCGCGAATGCCGCCATGATAGGTCTGGTAATTCGAAGGCGCCTCACCGGCAGAGACGCATGCCAGGCTCAAAATCGCTCCCAGCGATAACATCATTCTCATGTGTTTCGATCTCCAACTAGCCGCGTCTCGAAAAATTCGAGCGCAGGTCGAGAATAGTAGCCTTTTGAAAGATAGCCAATCACATGCTGCTGTTCGTTGCGATTGCGAGTTGAACGGAGCCTGCGACACAAGTTCCCGCCACAAGCCGCTTGACTTCCGGCCGCGCCGTCATCCTACTGTCATATCGGCGCATCGATCATACGGGAGGACGAGATGACGGTGGTGAAGCGGCAGTTCTACAAGAACCACAAGCCCAACGGCGATGAATATATGTTTCACCTCGCCCGCGACACCGAAAGCGGGGAGGTCTATGTCATTCGCCAGGCGGATTATGTCGTCGACGGCGGCAGCGAGACGAGCATGACCCTTTATGAATTCCTGGCAGGGGGCGGCAATCGCCAGAATGCCCTGCTGCAGTTGATCGGCTCGCTCGTGCCGGAATCGGCGCAGCAACATTAGCGCACTTCGCGCAGGGATCGCAGCTAGCCTTGCGATAGCGAGATGTGTGACGTCAGACGCTGAAACGCCCAGCGTGAATCCGAGCGATTTCAGCGGGCTTCGGGTTTGCGTCCGCTTCGGGTTGACTGCCACATTTGGATCGGCGAATCTGCCAGGGCTTGAAAGGAGCCCCTCTTATGCGATTCGCAGGCATTGCTTTTGGATTGACCGTCTTGGCCGCAACCTCGGCCGGCGCAGTGGATGATTTCCCATCGAAAGGCGTCACCGTCGTTAGCGGAAAATGCTCCAAGCTCGTGGTCGGCAAGCTCGATGCCTCCAAGGGATGCAAGGCCGAAATCGCCAGCGTTACCGGCCCCGATGGATCCGTGACCTTCATCTTCACGTCCGGCGGCAAGATGCTCGGCTTCCAAGGCAACGGGAAGGGCATCAAGGCAGGCGGCCAGAAGGGGACGGCGCAGTTACCGATCGACGTCATCTCGACCGGTGCCGGCGGCAAGATATCGGGCCAGGTCGAAGCGAAGGGCGCCTGCACCTTCGCCAACCCCTATGCCGGCAAGCCGGTCGCCATCGAATGCTCGGCGAAATCGACCGAAATGAGCTTCAACGGCAGCTTCACATCCGACGGCAAGGCACCTCGGCACAAGTAGCGGTCATTCGCCGCACGGCCAGCACCCGAGTTCCAGCACCCGAATTAATGCCGCGGCGTAGTCTTTTGCTTCCGGCCATGATTGGCATCGCCCGGTGCCTCGCGCGACAGATCTGCGCCGTTGACGTGTGCGGGAACGTGCACATCCTCGTGGGTCACGGGATGCAGAGTAAGATCCACCTGATGCGGCGGCAGTACCTGAGCTTGGCGTAGCGTATTCGGCCGTGCCTTTTTCTGCCGTTCCGTCAGTTCCGGTTTTTGCGTTTGCGACTTGTGGTGAATGGGTGTCGGGCTCATCGGAGCTTCTCCTGTCTGTCGCTGTTGTCGGGATGATGATCCGCCTGGGATTTTGAAGCGGCGGGCGGCACAAGGCCGCTTGATGGGCAAACGCAGGCCCTCTCTGTTTGGTTCCTCAAATTCGCAATTATCAAGGGCGGTTGCTGTCGCCACGATTTCAACTCTTGACCTGCATCGCAACTTCACTAACTATGAAACATCTCCGCGCCTCCCTGACATCGGCGACGGATTGAACTTTGGTGCCGGGCCCCTCTGGCGAGAGTTTTCACGGCGCTCTCGCGATGTCGGTACCGCCTGCAGATGAGCCGGCGGACTTCGTTTTCATGATCAGCTTGACCATGCCTGACCCGCATGCCGTCTTCGGTATGCGGCTATGCGCGCAATCCGGATGGATTCACTCCCTTTGCGACGAGGCGTGCCCATGAGCTCGCCCACCGCTTCAAAATCCGTGCTCGGCTATTTCGGTTGGGCCTTCGCCGTAACCGTCGGCGGCCTGGCGCTTGGTGCGCTGTTGGGCTGGAACACCACCGGCACCTTCAGCGGTCTTGCAACAGCCTTCTTCATCTGTGCCGTCCTGGCCGTGCTCGAAATCTCGCTCTCCTTCGATAATGCCATCGTCAATGCCAACAAGCTGAAGGAGATGACGCCTGTCTGGCAGCGTCGCTTCCTGACCTGGGGCATCATCATCGCCGTCTTCGGCATGCGAATCGTCTTTCCGCTGGCGATCGTCGCCATCGCCGCCTGGATCGATCCATGGGAAGCGTTGAAACTCGCCGCGACCAGGCCCGAGCAATATGCAGAGATCATGCAAGCGGCGCATCTGCCGATCGCCGCCTTCGGCGGCACCTTCCTGATGATGGTGGGCCTGACCTACTTCTTCAATCACGAAAAGGACGTGCACTGGATCAGCTTCATTGAAAAAAGGATGGCGCATTTCGCCACCGTCAAGGGCGTTGAGATCGCCTTCGTGCTGATCATGGTTCTCATCTTCACTTCCGTGCTCGACGGTGACGACGCCACGACCTTCCTGCATGCCTCGATCTACGGCCTCCTGACTTTCCTGCTCGTGGAGGTTCTGGCCGGCTTCCTCGACGCCTCGCAAAGAACGATGAGCGCGGCGGCAAAGGGTGGCTTCGGCGCTTTTCTCTATCTCGAAATCCTCGATGCCAGCTTCTCCTTCGACGGCGTCATCGGCGCCTTCGCTCTTACCCAGAACCTCTTCATCATCGCGATCGGCCTCGGCATCGGCGCCATGTACGTCCGCTCCATGACGATCATGCTGGTGGAAAAGGGCACGCTCGCCCACTATCGCTACCTCGAACATGGCGCCTTCTACGCCATCCTGATCCTTTCGGTGATCATGTACGTGCAGACGCTGACGCATATACCGGAGGTCATAACCGGCCTTGGCGGCGCCGCCCTGATCGGCATCTCGCTCTGGTCCTCGATCCGGTACAACAGGCGCAATGGTCTCAACCATGCGCCGGTGCATGATGAAGAGCACGACAGGGCGGAAGCTTGATCTCCGACGTGTGATGATCACCCCATGGCCTCGCTGGCCTATGGTGGATCTTGAGGGGGCGGAGTCGGACCTATCGATTCTGCCTCTCTCCCCTCGCCTTCGGAAAGGCGCATGCAGCGGACTTTCATCGGGATTTCTGCGCTAAGATCGCCGAATGTTTACGCTGCTGGCATATTAGCGCTAGCGTTTTGCCGAAAAATATCGCAATGGCGATTAGCGTTGTCGAAGGAGCATGGCGGAAAGCGCAACGGTTGCGCTCTTGACGGCCGGCTCTCGGTTGAAGTGTCCAGGAGAGGCAGAGTATGGCAGCAAAGATCGTTCCGGTGATCATGGCAGGGGGCAAGGGTACGCGGCTATGGCCGCTGTCGCGCGCTTCCGCCCCGAAGCAATTCATCCAGTTCATCGGCGACAAGACGCTGTTCCAGAACACTTTGGAGCGGGTGGCCGATCCCGAGCTCTACGAAGCGCCGATCGTTCTCACCAATGAAGAATTCCGCTTCCTGGTCGCAGAACAGGCCCGCGAGCTCGACCTGAAGCTCGCCGCCGTGCTGCTGGAGCCGATCGCCCGCAATACTGCCGCTGCCGTTGCCGCCGCCGCTGCGCTCGTCACCGAGCTCTTCGGCAAGGACGCGATCATGCATGTCCTCGGCTCCGATTATGAGATCGATGCCAACACCACCTATTACGATTGCGTGCGCCTGGCCCGTGACACGGCGCTGCAGGGCAAGCTCGTCACCTTCGGCATCAAGCCGACGGAACCGGCGACCGGCTATGGCTATATCGAAAGCGGCAAGGCGCTCTCGACCGGCGCACACGCCGTCAAGCGTTTTGTCGAGAAGCCCGCCTTGGACAAGGCCCAGGAGATGGTTGCCAGCGGCCATTTCTACTGGAACTCCGGCATGTTCATGTTCTCCGCCGCCCAGCTTCTCGCCGAGATGAAGGAATTTGCACCCGACGTCGAAAAGGCTGCCAGCAAGGCCGTGTCCAAATCGACGCGCGATCTCGATTTTACCCGCCTCGACGCTGACAATTTCTCCAAGAGCCCGGATATTTCCATCGACTATGCGCTGATGGAGAAAACGGCCAATGCCGCCGTCGTTCCCTCGCCCTTCACCTGGTCCGATCTCGGCAGCTGGGATGCGGTGTGGAAAGTCGGCAGCCGCGACGAAAGCGGCAACGTGTCGGCCGGTGCCACGACGCTGGTCAACACGAAGAATTCGCTCGTCATGTCGCACAGCCTGCACGTCGCCGTGCAGGGCCTTGAGGACGTCGCCGTCATCGCCAGCGAAGATGCCGTCTATGTCGGTCATCTCAAGGACAGCCAGGAAGTCGGCAAGCTCGTCAAGCTGCTCGCAAGCGAGAAGAAGACGGCCAAGCTCACCGAGACGCATCCGACCTCCTACCGCCCCTGGGGCGGCTATACCTCTGTGCTGAACGGCGAGCGCTTCCAGGTGAAGCGCATCTTCGTCCTTCCCGGCAAGAAGCTGTCGCTGCAGAAGCATCACCACCGCTCCGAGCACTGGATCGTCGTCAAGGGCACAGCTGAAGTGACGGTCGGCGAGAACGTGCAGATGCTGCGCGAAAACGAATCGATCTATATTCCGCTTGGCGAAGTGCATCGCCTGTCCAACCCGGGCAAGATCCTTCTCGAGCTCATCGAAGTGCAGACCGGATCCTATCTCGGCGAAGACGACATCATCCGCCTCGTCGACGAGTTCGGCAGAAGCTGATTGCAGGCAGCCGGATCGCGATTTCAGAGCGGCGGGCGAAAGCTCGCCGCTTTTGCTTTGGCATGCCACAGCAGGACTTTCCGAAGTGCCTGGAGACACCTTGCTTTCTTTCGCTGCATTGCACACACTGGCTATGGGAACAGCAATCACCGCACAACGATGCGGGCTAGGCGAAGAGACATATGGCGATCAAGGCAAGCATCTATCATCTCACCCATTACAAATACGACAATCCGGTCCGCCTCGGCCCCCAGATCATCCGCCTGAAACCCGCCTCCCATTCCAAGACCCGCGTACTCAGCCACGCGCTGAAGGTCACGCCGTCGAATCATTTCGTCAATCTGCAGCAAGATCCCTACGGCAACTATCTCGCCCGCTTCGTCTTTCCCGACCCGGTAACCGAGCTGAAGATCGAGGTCGATCTCATCGCCGATATGACGGTCTACAATCCCTTCGACTTCTTTGTCGAAGAGGAAGCGACGAAATGGCCCTTCGATTATCCAGAGACCATCCGCGAGGATCTGTCTATCTATATGAAGCCGGAAGAACCCGGCCCCAGACTGAAAGATTTCCTCGCCACGCTCGACCGCTCGGAACAAAAAACCGTCGATATGATCGTCGGCCTGAATGCACGGCTGCAGCAGGAGATCGGCTATGTCATCCGCATGGAAGCGGGCGTCCAGGCACCTGAGGAGACCTTGGAAAAAGCGAAAGGCTCCTGCCGCGACACGAGCTGGCTGCTCGTTCAGGTGCTGCGTCATCTCGGCCTCGCCGCCCGCTTCGTCTCCGGCTACCTCATCCAGCTGACACCGGACCTGAAGGCGCTCGACGGTCCCTCCGGCACCGAGGTCGATTTCACAGACCTGCATGCCTGGGCGGAAGTCTATCTTCCCGGCGCCGGCTGGGTCGGCCTCGATCCGACCTCCGGCCTTCTGACGGGTGAGAGCCATATCCCGCTCGCCGCCACGCCGCACTACCGCAACGCCGCACCGATCTCGGGCGGCTATTTCGGCGAAGCCAATACCGAATTCGATTTCGACATGAAGGTCGCCCGCGTCGCCGAGCATCCGCGCATCACCAAGCCCTTTTCCGACGAAAGCTGGGATGCCTTGAACGAACTCGGCGAAAAGGTTGACGCGATCCTCAAGGAAGATGACGTGCGCCTGACCATGGGCGGCGAGCCGACTTTCGTGTCGATCGACGATTTCCAGTCTGAGGAATGGAACACTGCCGCCGTCGGCCCGACCAAACGCGACCTTGCCGATCAGTTGATCAGGCGCCTGCGCGAGCGCTTCGCGCCCGGCGGCTTCCTGCATTATGGCCAGGGCAAATGGTATCCCGGCGAAAGCCTACCCCGCTGGACCTTCTCGCTTTACTGGCGCAAAGACGGACGGCCGATCTGGCAGAACCCCGCTCTGATCGCCGAAGAAACGGCACAGACGGGTGCGGACTCGGAGAGCGCCAGCAAGCTTCTGAATGCGATTGCCAAAGAACTGGCAATCGAGCCTGACATGGTGCAACCGGCCTACGAAGACCCAGCTGAATGGATCGTCAAGGAAGGGAGCCTACCCGAGAACGTTGATCCTTCCAATTCGAAGCTCAAGGATCCCGAGGAGCGCAGCCGTATCGCTCGTGTTTTCGAGCGTGGTCTGACGACTCCAACCGGCTATATATTGCCCATACAGGCATGGAACGCGCGCGCCGGCGGTACGCGCTGGGTCAGCGAAAAATGGCGCACACGCCGCGGCAAGATTTTCCTTGTGCCCGGCGATTCTCCGGTCGGCTATCGCCTGCCGCTCGGCACGCTCCCTTATGTGCCGCCGTCACGCTATCCCTATATCCACACGGCCGATCCCTCCATTCCGCGCTTGCCTCTGCCTGACGTCATCGTGCCAGCTGGCCGCACCATGCCAGAAGCCTCGTTCCAGGTGGATGAAAGCTCGCAATCGCGGGTCGAACAGACGCTCGGCGAAATCGGCGGCGCCGTCCGCACGGCGATCTCAGTCGAACCGCGTGACGGTCGGCTGTGTGTCTTCATGCCCCCGGTTGAAAAGATCGAACATTATCTCGAACTGCTGGCAGCGGCCGAGAATGCCGCGGCTGAACTTGCGCTGCCGATTCACATCGAAGGCTATTCGCCGCCACAGGACGAACGTATCAACGTCATCCGCGTCGCGCCTGACCCGGGCGTGATCGAGGTCAATATCCATCCCGCGTCGAACTGGCAGGACTGCGTCGATATCACGACGGCGGTTTACGAAGAGGCGCGGCAGACGCGTCTCGGCACGGACAAATTCCTGATCGACGGGCGTCATGCCGGCACCGGCGGCGGCAACCATGTCGTCGTTGGCGGCGCCAATCCGAACGACAGCCCGTTTCTTCGTCGTCCCGACCTGTTGAAGAGCCTGGTGCTGCACTGGCAGCGCCATCCCTCGCTCTCCTACCTCTTTTCCGGCCTGTTCGTCGGGCCGACAAGCCAGGCGCCGCGCATCGATGAAGCCCGTCACGACAGCCTCTACGAGTTGGAAATCGCGCTGGCCCAGGTGCCGGCACCCGGCCGCGGCATCCAGCCGCTTCCATGGTTGGTGGATCGCCTCTTCCGCAATCTTCTGACCGATGTCACCGGCAACACCCACCGCTCGGAAATCTGCATCGACAAGCTGTTTTCGCCGGATGGACCGACGGGACGCCTTGGCCTCGTCGAATTCCGCGGTTTCGAAATGCCGCCGAATGCCCGCATGAGCCTTGCCCAACAATTGCTGGTGCGCGCACTGATCGCCCGCTTCTGGCGCAACCCTATCGATGGCCGGTTCGTGCGCTGGGGCACGACGCTGCATGATCGCTTCATGCTACCGTATTATATCTGGCAGGATTTCCTCGACGTTCTCAGCGACCTCCGCGAAAACGGTTTCAACCTCAGACCGGAATGGTTCCAGGCGCAGCTCGAATTCCGTTTCCCCTTCTGCGGCGAAGTCGAATATGAGGGCAGCAAGCTGGAGCTGCGCCAGGCGCTGGAACCATGGCACGTCATGGGCGAAGAAGGCGCGATCGGCGGCACCGTGCGCTATGTCGATTCGTCGGTCGAGCGCCTACAGGTGCGGTTCGAAACCGCTAATCCCTCCCGCTATACGGTGACCTGCAATGGCCGTCCCGTACCGCTGACGCCGACGGGAATGGCGGGCGTTTCGGTCGCCGGCGTGCGCTACAAGGCATGGCATCCGGCCTCGGGCTTGCATCCGGTTCTGCCCATCGATACGCCGCTGACCTTCGATATCTACGATACGTGGTCACAGCGTTCGATCGGCGGATGTATCTATCATGTTGCCCATCCGGGCGGCCGCAACTACGACACCTTCCCCGTCAATGGCAACGAGGCGGAAGCGCGACGTCTTGCGCGTTTCGAGCCTTGGGGGCATACAGCAGGTAACTATGCCGTAAGACCGGAGACCGCATCGGTGGAATTCCCGCTGACGCTCGACCTCAGGCGTCCGGCGGGAATTTGAGACGGAACTGAGCATGGGTAGAAAACCGGCGATGAAACGACGGGATGAGGTGAAGACCGGCACCGCCAAGGCGCCGGCCTTTGCCTATCGTCCCCTGCCCGGTGTCGCTGACGAAATGGTCGACAATACCGGCGCGGTCCGCTCAGTCTGGCAAAACTTCCTCTCGGCGCTGACGCGCATGACGGAAGAGGGATTGACCGAGCGCTTCGCCCGCGCCGACCGCTATTTGCGCGATGCAGGCGTCTTCTATCGCGCTTATGGGACAGCTGGTGTCAGCGAACGCAACTGGCCGATCTCCCATATCCCCGTACTCATCGACGAGCGCGAATGGCAGGCTCTCTCCGAAGGCCTGCAGCAGCGCGCCGATCTGCTCGAAGAAGTCATTGCCGATGTCTACGGCGACAGTAGGCTGGTCAGCGAAGGATTGTTGCCGCCGGCCTTGATTGCCGCCAATCCGGAGTTCCTGCGCCCGCTCGTCGGCGTCAAGCCTGCAAACGGCCATTACCTGCATTTCCTGGCTTTCGAGGTCGGCCGCGGTCCTGATGGCAATTGGTGGGTGCTGGCCGACCGCGCGCAGGCGCCATCCGGCGCCGGTTTCGCGCTGGAAACCCGTGTCGCCACCACCCGCGCCTTCTCCGATATCTACGCCGAAACCAAGGTTCATCGCCTTGCCTCCTTCTTCGGTGCCTTCCGCGATGCCCTGCTCGGCGGTAAGCGAAGCGGTGAGGGCCGCGTTGCGGTACTGACGCCAGGGCCCGCCAACGAAACCTATTACGAGCACGCCTATATCGCCCGCTATCTCGGCTTCATGCTGCTCGAAGGCGAGGACATCACTGTCGTCAACGATCAGCTGATGGTGCGCACCGTTGCAGGGCTGCGGCCGATCAGTGTCCTGTGGCGCCGCCTCGATGCGTCCTACGCCGATCCATTGGAGCTCAACCAGCATTCCCATATCGGCACGCCCGGCCTCGTCGAAGCCCTGCGGGCTCAGACGGTGACCATCGTCAATGCGCTCGGCTCCGGCATTCTCGAGACGCGCGCCCTGCTCGCCTTCATGCCGACCATCTGTCGGCATCTGCGTGGTGAGGAATTGAAGTTACCCTCGATCGCGACCTGGTGGTGCGGCCAGAAAAGCGAGCGCGAACATGTCGCTGAAAACATCGAGAAGATGGTCATCGGCCCGGCCTATTCCCGAATGCCCTTCTTCGATGACAACGGCCAATCCGTGCTGGGCTCGACGCTGCGCAGCACCGCCCGCGATTCGATCGCGGACTGGTTGGCAACCGAAGGTCAAAAATTGGTCGGCCAGGAGGTCGTGACACTGTCGACGACGCCGGCCTGGGTCAACGGCAAGCTGACACCGCGGCCGATGAGCTTGCGTGTCTTCGCTGCCCGCACGGAAAACGGCTGGCAGATCATGCCGGGTGGCTTTGCCCGCATCGGCAGCGGCGACGATGTCGCGGCGATTGCCATGCAGGCCGGCGGTTCGGCTGCGGATGTCTGGATCGTCTCCGACAAACCCGTCGAGGCGCATACGTTGCTGCCGGCCGAAGAAACCTTCACCCGCAACATGCCGGGTAGCCTGCCGAGCCGGGCGGCCGATAATCTTTTCTGGCTCGGCCGCTATATCGAGCGCGCCGAAGGTGCGCTGCGCATCCTGCGCGCCTGGCATGGGCGTTTTGCCGAAGCAGCCGATCCGAACCAGCCGCTGCTTGCCGATGTCAGCGCCTATCTTGCCGCCATCGACATCGATACCAAGCAGGCGGTGCCGGAAAATCTGCTGCGCAACATTGACAGCGCCGTCTATTCGGCGAGCAACATCCGTGATCGTTTCTCTCCGGATGGCTGGCTGGCGCTGAATGATCTCGCCAAGACGGCACGCCGCTTCAAGGAGGGCGTGAAGTCCGGCGACGATGCCAGCCATGCCATGACGATCCTGCTGCGCAAGCTCGCGGGCTTTGCCGGCCTCGTGCATGAAAACATGTACCGCTTCACCGGCTGGCGCTTCCTGTCGCTCGGCCGCTATATCGAGCGCGGCCTGCACATGACCCGGCTGCTCGGCCATATGTCCGGCCCCGATGCGCCCGACGGAGCGCTCGACATGTTGCTGGAGATCGGCGACAGCGTCATGACCCATCGCCGCCGCTACAACGTCAATACCGCTCGTCTGACAGTGACGGATTTGCTCGCACTCGATCCGCTTAATCCGCGCTCGATCCTCTTCCAGATGAACGAGATCCACCGCGAGGTCGAGCAATTGCCGAATGCCTACGTCAACGGCCAAATGTCGCCCTTTTTCCGCGAAGCTATGCGCCTGCATTCCGGGTTGGCTGTCATGACGCCCGAAGCGATGACGGTCGAAGTCTACCAGCAGCTGGCGCGCGAACTGGAGCGGCTCTCCGACCTGCTGGCACGCACCTACCTCGGATGACGTGAATGCTCTACGATCTCTCACTTCACATGGGCTACATCTACGACGTGCCGGCCAGCGGCGCGCGGCATATATTGCGTGTCATGCCGCTCTCCCTGCCCAACCGGCAGAGGCTGATCGCCGGCTCGGTGAAGATAACCCCAGGGCCGGACGAGCAATCGAACTTCACGGATTTCTTCCAGCACCCGGCAACTTCGATCCTGGTGCGCGATCCGCATGAAAGGCTCGATATCCGCATGCAGGCGCGTGTTCAGGTGGAGAGCCAGCCTGTCGCGGCCGACTTCTCCCCTATGCTCGCCAAGTTGCCGGAAGAGATCGAAGACTGCTGGTCGATCGACCCGTCTTCGCCCCACCATTTCCTCGGGAGCAGCCCGCGTCTGCCGTTGACGGGCGAAATCACCGATTACGCCAGGCAATGGAAATCGACCAAACTGACGACCCTGCAGATTGCGCATGCGGTCTGCGCGCAGATCCACAAGGATTTCACCTACGATCCCAAGGCGACGACGGTCGATACCACCCCCAAGGAGGCATTTCGCCTCAAACGCGGGGTCTGCCAGGATTTTTCGCATGTGATGATCATCGCGCTCCGCAGCCTCGGCATTCCTGCCGGCTATGTCAGCGGCTTCCTGCGCACCATTCCACCGCCCGGCAAGGAAAGACTGGAAGGCGCCGACGCCATGCATGCATGGGTGCGCGTCTGGTGCGGCGAGACGGCCGGCTGGATCGAGCTCGATCCGACCAATAATATTCCCGCCGGCACCGATCACATCGTCGTAGCCTATGGTCGCGATTATTCGGACGTTGCCCCCGTTATCGGCGTACTGAAGGGCTACGGCAATCAGAAAGCCGTCCAGGCAGTAGATGTCGTTCCACTAAAATAGAATATACTTAAAGTAGTAAAAATCTGAAGCGAATCGCGCCAGATTATGTAGTTTGTTAAAAATCAACCGATCGCTTAAACCTTCAACTCATATTTGTAATTGATAGTCCCGCCGTTCTTGAGAATCTAACTCTTTCTAACAGGCGGACATGATGATTGCCGGCTCCGATATACTTTGGGCATTTAAACAACTTTTACGCGATAGAGCTGGAAATTTCGGCATCCTGACGGCGATTGCCGTGCCCGTGCTGGCTGTGGCGGGAGGTGTAGCGGTCGATGTCACGAACATGTCGCTGACACGCAGCCAGCTTCAGGAATCAACGGACGCCGCCGCGCTCGCGACTGCAACCGCACTTGCGGACGGCAGTGCGACCACCACGACCGCCAAGGATCTCGGCAACAATTTCGTCCTCGGCCAAATGTCGAACTATCTCGCTGGCGATACCGATGCTGCGAATTCACTGAAAGCGGGCACCAGCACGACGGTAACAAAAACGACCGATTCCTCCGGGAATTCTGGTTACACGGTCGTCGTAAATGCATCCTATTCGATGTCCGTGAACAGCATGACACGCCTGACAGGGCAAAGTTCCCTGAACATTTCTGCATCCAGCACGTCAATCAGCGGAAAGACTACCGAAACCCAGAAGAATGCGCTGTCGATGGAGATCGCGCTCGATAAGTCCGGTTCGATGTTACTGAATACGGAAGTTGTCGACACTAGTCAGAAAAGTTGTATCCAATACTATACTGACGGGAATTATCTATATCAGTATCCAAAGGCTAAGAGTCCTTGCTACATCAAAAAGATTGCAGCACTGAAAACAGCCGTCGGCAGTCTTCTGGACCAGTTGGATGCGGCCGATCCTGCGTCGCAATACGTCCGCACCGCAGCCATTGCTTGGAGCAGCGAAGTCGACAGCTACAGCAATCTCGATTGGGGAACAAAATCGACTCGCACCAACGTCGTCAGCGGGTTGAATGCTCAAGGCGGTACCGAGTCCAGTGCGCCGATGACAATGGCTTTCAACAACCTTATGTCGGCTTCCGAAGCAGCTGCTCAGGCCAAAAAGAATAACAAGACTTTCCAGAAGTACATCGTGCTGATGACAGATGGAGAAAACAACGACACCAGTTCGGATCAGAAGACGCTGGCAACCTGCAATTCTGCAAAGGCCGCTGGTATCAAAATCTACACTGTTGCTTTCATGGCTCCGGCACGCGGCCAAAGTCTGCTCCAGGCTTGCGCAACGAGCCCATCAAACTACTTTGCTGCGCAGCAGATGTCGGATCTGGTCGCCGCCTTCAAGACAATCGCCACGGAAACATCGAAGCAGATGACCCTGCTGACCAAGTGATCTTGCTGGCAGCAGCGCAAAGCAACCACAGATAGACAATAAAGAAAAAGCCGCGCGATGCGAGTATCGCGCGGCTTTTCGTTTGATCGATGCGCGAATAAAAGCTCGAAACATCATCGGAATCAAGTCTTTTCGCGCTCACCGGAAACCTTTCGCCGCAATTTTCGCATCCGCCCAACTCGCTTGTTGCAACTGCTTTACATCGGTGCGTAAACTGATAGTGAAACGGAAAGGCAAATCGATTTAATTGAGCGTAACACGCTGAATATAAATCACAAATGGCGAGAGTTGATAGTATGAATAACTTGACGAAGGCCGATCTCCCCGTTCCAGCCCCGCGCAGTTCCCGCCCCGAAATCCTTGCCGAAGAAATCATTGAGCGCCTGACATATCGTATCGGCAAGGACGCGAAGGTTGCCAAGCCGCACGACTGGCTGACGGCAACGATCCTCGTCATTCGCGACCGCGTCATCGACAAATGGATCGAATCGACCCGCAAGACCTACGAGACGAACGCCAAGCGCGTCTACTATCTATCGCTCGAATTCCTCATTGGTCGCCTGATGCGCGACGCCATCTCCAATCTCGGCCTGATGGAAGAGATCACCAACGCTCTCGCCTCACTCGGCGTCGACATACGTGTCATCGCCGGCCTCGAGCCCGATGCAGCGCTCGGCAACGGCGGTCTTGGCCGTCTTGCCGCCTGTTTCATGGAATCCATGGCTACCGTCGACGTGCCGGCCTATGGCTATGGCATTCGCTACGTCCACGGGCTCTTCCGCCAGCAGATGGCCGATGGCTGGCAGGTGGAGCTACCCGAAACCTGGCTGGCGCACGGAAACCCGTGGGAATTCGAACGCCAGGAGAGCTCCTATGAAATCGGCTTCGGCGGCGCCGTCGAGACCATCGGCAGCCACGACGATCAGCCGCGTTACGTCTGGAAGCCGGCCGAGCGCGTCATCGCCACCGCATTCGACACACCCGTCGTCGGCTGGCGTGGCGCACGCGTCAACACGCTGCGCCTCTGGTCGGCGCAGCCGATCGACCCGATCCTGCTCGATGCCTTCAACGCCGGCGACCATATCGGCGCGCTGCGCGAAAGCAACAAGGCCGAAAGCCTGACCCGTGTTCTCTATCCCGCCGATGCGACGCCCGCCGGCCAGGAGCTGCGCCTCCGCCAGGAATTCTTCTTCTCGTCGGCCTCGCTGCAGGACATTCTGCGCCGCCACCTGCAGCAATATGACGATCTGACCAATCTCGCCGACAAGGTCGCGATCCAGCTGAACGACACGCATCCGGCCGTCTCCGTTACGGAAATGATGCGCCTGCTGGTCGATGTTCATGGCTTCGATTTCGACAAGGCCTGGGATATCACCCGCGGCACCTTCGGCTATACCAACCACACCCTGCTGCCGGAAGCACTGGAAAGCTGGCCCGTGCCGTTGTTCGAGCGGCTTTTGCCGCGCCACATGCAGATCGTCTATGCCATCAACGCCAAGGTTCTGGTGGAAGCGCGCAAGCTGCGCAATTTCAGCGACACCGAAATCCGCTCGATCTCGCTGATCGACGAAAACGGCGATCGGCGCGTACGCATGGGCAATCTCGCCTTTGTCGGCTCGCATTCGATCAACGGCGTTTCCGCGCTTCATACCGACCTGATGAAAGTCACGGTCTTCGCCGACCTGCACAAGCTCTATCCGGACCGCATCAACAACAAGACGAACGGCATCACGCCGCGCCGCTGGCTGATGCAGTGCAATCCCGGCCTGACCAACCTCGTGCGCGAAACCATCGGCGACGCCTTCCTGGACGATGCTGAGCAGCTGAAGCCGCTGGATCAGTTTGCCCACGACAGCGCCTTCCAGGAGAAATTCGCCGCCATCAAGCGTGCCAACAAGGTGCAGCTCTCCAATCTTGTCGCCAGTCGCATGGGCATCAAGCTCGATCCGAATGCGATGTTCGATATCCAGATCAAGCGCATCCACGAATACAAGCGCCAGCTTCTGAACGTCATCGAAGCGGTGGCGCTCTACGACCAGATCCGCTCGCATCCGGAACTCGATTGGCAACCGCGCGTCAAGCTCTTCGCCGGCAAGGCGGCGCCGAGCTATCACAACGCGAAGCTCATCATCAAGTTGATCAACGACGTCGCCCGTGTCATCAACAATGATCCGTCGGTGCGCGGTCTCTTGAAGGTCGTCTTCGTACCGAACTACAACGTCTCGCTGGCGGAAGTCATGGTTCCGGCCGCCGATCTTTCCGAGCAGATTTCGACCGCCGGCATGGAAGCCTCGGGTACCGGCAACATGAAGTTCGGCCTCAATGGCGCGCTGACCATCGGCACGCTCGACGGCGCCAATGTCGAAATGCGCGACAATGTCGGCGAGGATAATATCGTCATCTTCGGATTGCGGGCCGATGAGGTCGCCAACCTGCGCAGTGACGGTCACAATCCGCGCGCCATTATCGAGCGCTCGCGCGAATTGGCTCAGGCCCTTTCGGCCATCGCCTCCGGTGTCTTCTCCCCCGACGATCGCAACCGCTATGCCAGCCTGATCGACGGCATCTATAGCCACGACTGGTTCATGGTCGCCGCCGATTTCGACGCCTATGCCTCGGCACAGCGCGAAGTCGATATTCTCTGGGCCAATCCATCCGAGTGGTATGCGAAGACGATCAACAATACCGCTCGCATGGGCTGGTTCTCCTCCGACCGGACGATCCGTCAGTATGCCAAGGAAATCTGGAGGGCCGGATGAAAAAGCCGAAAAAACCCGCTGACGGCACAAGCTTGAGGGATATTTCGGCAGGGGATATTGCTGCAATTCTCGCAGGCACCCATTCCGATCCGTTCGCCGTTCTCGGCGTTCATAAGACAGACGAAGGCTATGTGGCCCGCTGTTTCATCCTTGGTGCCGAAGCCGTCACCGCCACGGCGCTCGACGGTTCCGTCATCGGCGAGCTCGAATGCCTCGATCCGGCAGGCTTCTTTTCCGGCGACGTCAAACTCGCCAAACAGCAGCCGGTCCGCTATCGCGCCCGGCGCGGCGATGCCGAATGGGCGGTAACCGATCCCTACAGCTTCGGTCCGGTTCTCGGGCCGATGGACGATTACTTCGCCCGTCAGGGCACACATTTGCGCCTGTTCGACAAGATGGGCGCCCATCCGCTGAAGCATGAAGGCGTCCAGGGCTTTCATTTTGCCGTCTGGGCACCGAATGCACAGCGTGTTTCCGTCGTTGGCGATTTCAACAATTGGGATGGCCGCCGGCACGTCATGCGCTTTCGCTCCGACAGCGGCATCTGGGAGATCTTCGCCCCGGATGTGCCGGCCGGGGTTGCCTACAAGTTCGAGATCCGTGGCCATGATGGCGTGTTGCTGCCGCTGAAGGCGGATCCCTTTGCCCGACGCAGTGAGCTGCGCCCGAAGACGGCTTCGGTCACCGCCAACGAATTGCTTCAGGTCTGGGATGATTCGGCACACCGCGAACATTGGGCAAGCGTCGACCAGCGCCGCCAGCCGATCTCCATCTACGAGGTGCACGCCGGTTCCTGGCAGCGCCGCGACGACGGTTCGATGCTGTCGTGGGACGAACTCGCCTCGCGCCTCATTCCCTACTGCGTCGACATGGGCTTCACCCATATCGAATTCCTGCCGATCACCGAACACCCCTACGATCCGTCCTGGGGCTATCAGACCACGGGTCTTTACGCCCCGACCGCCCGCTTCGGCGAACCGGAAGGCTTTGCCCGTTTCGTCAACGGCTGCCACAAGGTCGGCATCGGCGTCATCCTCGATTGGGTGCCGGCGCATTTCCCGACGGACGAACATGGCCTGCGCTGGTTCGATGGCACCGCCCTTTACGAACATGAAGACCCGCGCAAGGGTTTTCACCCCGACTGGAACACGGCGATCTACAATTTCGGCCGCACCGAAGTCCTCGCCTATCTGCTGAACAACGCGCTTTACTGGGCAGAAAAATACCACTTGGACGGTTTGCGTGTCGATGCCGTCGCCTCCATGCTCTACCTCGACTATTCCCGCAAACATGGCGAATGGATCCCGAACGAATATGGCGGCAACGAAAATCTCGAAGCCGTCCGTTTCCTGCAGTCGATGAATACGCGGATCTACGGCGCGCATCCCGGCGTCATGACCATTGCCGAGGAATCGACCTCCTGGCCGAAAGTGTCGCAGCCGGTCCATGAAGGCGGCCTCGGCTTCGGCTTCAAGTGGAACATGGGCTTCATGCACGATACGCTGAGCTATCTCGCCCGCGAGCCCGTGCACCGCAAATATCACCACAACGAGCTGACCTTCGGCCTGATCTACGCCTTCTCGGAAAACTTCGTCCTGCCGCTCTCGCATGATGAAGTCGTCCACGGCAAGGGGTCGCTGATCGCCAAGATGGCCGGTGACGACTGGCAGAAATTCGCCAATCTGCGCGCCTACTATGCCTTCATGTGGGGCTATCCCGGCAAGAAGCTGTTGTTCATGGGGCAGGAATTCGCACAGTGGAGCGAATGGAGCGAGGAGCGCGCTCTGGACTGGAACCTGCTGCAGTACCGCATGCACGAAGGCATGCGCCGCCTCGTTCGTGACCTCAATTTCACCTATCGCAGCAAGCCGGCTCTCCACGCCCGCGACTGCGAGGGCGACGGCTTCGAATGGCTTGTCGTCGATGATTTCGAAAACTCGGTCTTTGCATGGCTCCGCAAGGCGCCGGGCGAAAAGCCAGTTGCCGTCATCACGAATTTCACGCCAGTCTATCGCGAGAATTACACCTTGCGCTTGCCAGCTGAGGGGCGGTGGCGCGAGATATTGAATACCGATGCCGACATCTACGGCGGCAGCGGCAAGGGGAATGGCGGGCGTGTCCAGGCCGTCAATGCAGGCGGAGGCGTACAGGCGGTGATAACGCTGCCTCCCCTGGCGACCATCATGCTCGAACCGGAATTCTGAGATCACTACGGACAGGGAGGAATAAAAATGGTAGAAAAACGTTTTCAGCCGCTGGCACGCGATGCCATGGCCTACGTTCTTGCCGGGGGACGCGGCAGCCGCCTGAAAGAACTGACCGACCGCCGTGCCAAGCCAGCCGTCTATTTCGGCGGCAAGACCCGGATCATCGATTTCGCGCTGTCAAACGCACTCAATTCCGGTATTCGCCGCATCGGCGTCGCCACGCAATACAAGGCGCATTCGCTGATCCGCCACATGCAGCGCGGCTGGAACTTCTTCCGCCCCGAACGAAACGAAAGCTTCGACATCCTGCCGGCCTCGCAGCGCGTTTCGGAAACGCAATGGTATGAGGGCACGGCGGACGCCGTCTATCAGAACATCGACATCATCGAGCCCTATGGTCCGGAATATATGGTCATCCTCGCCGGCGACCATATCTACAAGATGGACTACGAATGGATGCTGCAGCAGCACGTCGATTCCGGCGCTGATGTCACCATCGGCTGCCTGGAAGTGCCGCGAATGGAAGCTGTCGGCTTCGGCGTCATGCATGTCGACGACAAGGACCGGATCATAGATTTCGTCGAGAAGCCGGCCGATCCGCCCGGCATCCCCGGCAATCCCGATTTCGCGCTCGCCTCGATGGGCATCTATGTCTTCCACACGAAATTCCTGATCGAATGCCTGAAGCGCGATGCGGCCGACCCTAATTCCAGCCGCGACTTCGGCAAAGACATCATCCCCTATATCGTCAAGAACGGCAAAGCCGTCGCCCACCGCTTCGCGCAGTCCTGCGTCCGCTCCGATTTCGAGCGCGAAGCATACT
This sequence comes from Rhizobium centroccidentale, assembly GCF_030182565.1. Taxonomy (NCBI): domain Bacteria; kingdom Pseudomonadati; phylum Pseudomonadota; class Alphaproteobacteria; order Hyphomicrobiales; family Rhizobiaceae; genus Rhizobium; species Rhizobium centroccidentale. The sequence continues at coordinate 224,358 of NZ_JAQJCG010000006.1, forward strand.
GGCGCGACGTCGGCACGATCGATGCTTACTGGCAGGCCAATATCGATTTGACCGCCGTGGTGCCGGAGCTCGACATCTACGACAAGTCCTGGCCGATCTGGACCTATGCGGAAATCAGCCCGCCGGCCAAGTTCGTCCATGACGACGAAGACCGCCGCGGTTCGGCAGTTTCCTCCGTCGTCGCCGGCGATTGCATCATTTCCGGTGCCAGCCTCTACAACAGCCTGCTCTTTACCGGCGTACGCGCCAATTCCTACTCAAAGCTGGAAGGTGCTGTCGTGCTGCCGAGCGTCAAGATCGGCCGCCGCGCACAGCTGAAGAATGTCGTCATCGACCATGGCGTGACCATTCCTGAGGGCCTGGTGGTTGGTGAGGATCCGGAACTGGATGCCAAACGCTGGCGCCGCACGGACAGCGGTATCTGCCTGATCACCCAATCGATGATCGACAAGCTGGATTTGTAACCTATGAAGGTTCTCTCGGTTTCGTCCGAAGTCTTCCCCTTGATCAAGACAGGGGGGCTGGCCGATGTGGTCGGCGCCCTGCCTGTTGCACTGAAGCCCTATGGCGTCGAAACCAAGACCCTGATCCCAGGCTATCCTGCGGTCATGAAAGCCATTCGCGATCCAGTTGCCCGTCTGGAGCTTCCGGATCTTCTTGGCGAGGCAGCCACCATTCTCGAAGTCGAGCACGCAGGCATTTCCTTCCTCGTGCTCGACGCACCGGCCTATTACAGCCGCACCGGCGGCCCCTATGTCGATGCGACGGGCAAGGACTATCCCGACAACTGGCGGCGTTTCGCCGCGCTCTCGCTGGCCGGCGCGGAAATTGCCACCGGCCTCCTGCCCGGCTGGCGGCCGGATCTCGTGCATGCGCATGACTGGCAGTCAGCCATGGTGCCGGTCTACATGCGCTACTATCCCACGCCGGAGCTGCCGAGCGTACTGACCATCCACAACATCGCATTCCAGGGCCAGTTCGGCGCCGATATCTTCCCGGGCCTGCGTCTGCCAGCCCACGCTTTTTCCATGGAAGGCATCGAATATTACGGCGATGTCGGCTTCCTGAAAGGTGGGCTGCAGACGGCACATGCCCTGACCACCGTCAGCCCTTCCTATGCCGCGGAAATTCTGACGCCGGAATTCGGCATGGGCCTCGAAGGCGTCATCGCCAGCAAGGCCTACAATCTCTACGGCATCGTCAACGGCATCGACGACGGCATCTGGAATCCTGCGACCGATCCTATGATCGCCCAGACCTATAGCGCGGCGACGCTGAAGGATCGCGCCATCAATCGCCATCGGGTCGTCGAGCATTTCGGCCTGGACGAGGATGACGGTCCGATATTCTGCGTCGTCAGCCGGCTCACCTGGCAGAAAGGCATGGACCTTCTGGCTGAAGCTGCCAGCGAGATCGTCCACATGGGCGGCAAGCTTGCCATTCTCGGCGCAGGTGATGCGGCGCTGGAAGGCGCGCTGTTTGCCGCAGCCGGCCGTCATCGCGGCCGTGTCGGCGTTTCGGCCGGCTACAACGAGCCTATGTCGCATCTGATGCAGGCCGGCTGCGACGCGATAATCATTCCCTCGCGCTTCGAACCCTGTGGCCTCACGCAGCTTTATGGCTTACGCTACGGCTGCCTGCCGATTGTTGCGCGAACGGGTGGGCTGAACGATACGATTATCGACGCCAACCATGCCGCGCTGCAGGCAAAGGTCGCGACCGGCATTCAATTTTCGCCCATCACCGCGGAGGGGCTTTTGCAGGCCGTACGCCGTGCCATGCATCTTTTCCCGGATCGAAAGGTCTGGACGCAGATGCAAAAGCAGGGCATGAAATCCGACGTATCCTGGGGCAGGAGCGCAGAACGCTACGCCGCTCTCTACTCCAGTCTAGTCTCGAGAGGCGCTTAACCCGATGATTAAAACTGTACCGACTACCCCCTACGCGGATCAGAAACCCGGCACTTCGGGCCTGCGAAAGAAGGTTCCCGTATTCCAGCAGCCGAACTACGCGGAAAACTTCATCCAGTCGATTTTTGATTCGCTGGAAGGCTATCAGGGCAAGTGCCTGGTCATCGGTGGCGATGGCCGCTACTACAATCGCGAAGTCATCCAGAAGGCCATCAAGATGGCGGCCGCAAACGGCTTCGGCAAGGTGATGGTCGGCAAGGGCGGCATCCTCTCGACGCCCGCAGCCTCCAACATCATCCGCAAGTACAAGGCCTTCGGCGGCATCATCCTGTCGGCCAGCCATAATCCCGGCGGCCCGACGGAAGACTTTGGTATCAAGTATAACATTGGCAATGGCGGCCCCGCGCCCGAAAAGATCACCGACGCCATCTATGAGCGCTCCAAGGTGATCGACAGCTACAAGATATCAGATTTCCCGGATATCAACCTCGACCGCATTGCCCGCGAGGACGTGGGCGGCATGATCGTCTCGGTCATCGATCCGGTCGAAGACTATGCGGCCCTCATGGAGGAGCTGTTTGATTTCGGTGCCATCCGCAACCTGATCAGCCTCGGCTTCCGTATCTGCTTCGACGCGATGAGTGCCGTCACCGGCCCCTATGCGAAGGAAATCTTCGAGATCCGCCTCGGCGCTCCGGATGGATCGGTGCGCAACTTCCTGCCGCTGCCGGATTTCGGCGGCCATCATCCGGACCCGAACCTCGTTTACTGCAAGGAGCTCTACGACGACATGATGAGCGACGATGCGCCCGATTTCGGCGCAGCATCGGACGGCGACGGCGATCGCAATCTCATCATCGGTAAGGGCATCTACGTCACACCGTCCGACAGCCTGGCGATCCTGGCGGCCAACGCCAACCTCGCTCCCGGCTATTCGCATGGCATCGCCGGCATTGCCCGCTCCATGCCAACAAGCGGCGCCGCCGATCGTGTTGCAGAAAAGCGCGGCGTCGGCATCTACGAAACGCCGACCGGCTGGAAATTCTTCGGCAATCTGCTCGACGCCGGCATGGCGACGATCTGTGGCGAGGAAAGCTCCGGCACCGGCTCGAACCATGTCCGCGAAAAGGACGGTCTTTGGGCCGTGCTGCTCTGGCTGAACATCCTTGCCGTGCGCGGCGAGAGCGTCATCGATATCGTGACGCAGCATTGGGCCGCCTATGGCCGCAACTATTATTCCCGCCACGACTATGAAGGCGTCGATACCGATGCTGCCAACGGTCTTATTGCAGCATTGCGCGAAAAGCTGCCGACGCTGCCGGGCACGAAAATCGGCGATCTCACCGTTTCCGCCGCCGACGATTTCGCCTATCACGACCCTGTCGACAAGTCGGTCAGCCAGCATCAGGGCATCCGCATCCTCTTCGAAGGCGGCTCGCGCGTGGTCTTCCGCCTCTCCGGCACCGGCACGACGGGCGCGACGCTGCGCGTTTACATCGAGCGTTATGAGCCCGATTCGACCCGTCACAATATCGAGACCCAGGAAGCGCTGGCCGATCTTATCACCGCCGCTCAGGATATCGCCGACATCAAGGGCCGCACCGGCCGTGACGCACCGACGGTTATTACCTGAGTTTTAGGTTTTAAGCTCCTTCTCCTCACAATGCGGGGAGAAGGTGGCCAGGAGCAGCTAAACGAAGTGAAGCAGCGACTGGTCGGATGAAGGGCCTTCTCGAAATTCGCCGCGACTGCATAATTGCCGAACGCTCTGCCCCTCACCCTAGCCCTCTCCCCGCAGGCGGGGAGAGGGAACAATCTCCAGCGATCCGGAAAGCCCGCGAGACATGTCAGAACCGACAACCCGCAGCCTTGGCGCGACCCTCACCGACTCGGGTGTTGAATTTGCTGTCTATTCCAGACATGCCGAGCGGATAGACCTCTGTCTGTTCGACGCCGAGGGCCACAAGGAAATCGCGCGTCTTCCGCTCGCCCGCGACGGCGATGAGCATCGACTCTTTGTTAGAGATGCCGGGGAAGGCACGCGCTACGGCTTGCGCGCCTATGGTTCATACGATCCCGACCAAGGCCTGTGGTTCGATCCTTCCAAACTGCTGGTTGATCCTTATGCAAGGGAAATAGACCGGCCGTTTCGCTACGATCCGCGCCTGGGGATCTTCGGCGCGAACACGCAGGACTTGATGCCAAAAGCGATCGTCTCGCGCGACGTTGCCGTCAAGCTGGCCAAGCCTCTGTTTCAGCCCGGCGGCCTGATCTATGAAATCGCTGTCAAACCCTTCACCATGCTGCATCCGGATGTGCCGGCTGAGAAGCGCGGCACGCTCGGCGCCCTCGCCCATCCCTCCATCATCGCGCATCTCAAGCGCTTGCAGGTGAACGCCGTCGAACTGATGCCAATCACCGCATGGATCGATGAACGGCACCTGCCGCCGCTTGGCCTCGCCAATGGCTGGGGCTACAACCCCGTCGCCTTCATGGCGCTCGACCCGCGTCTCGTACCCGGCGGCATGAAGGAGCTGCGCGAGACGGTCGCCGCTCTTCATGCCGATGGCATCGCCATCATCCTCGATCTCGTCTTCAACCATACCGGCGAAAGCGACCGCCAAGGCCCTACGCTATCCCTGCGCGGCCTCGACAACCCCACCTATTTCCGCAACCTGCCGGACCAGCCCGGCACACTGGTCAACGATACCGGCACGGGAAATACCGTCGCCTGCGACCAGCCGGCAACGCGAAAGCTCATCATCGACAGCCTCAGCCATTTTGTCCGCAATGCCGGTATCGACGGCTTCCGCTTCGATCTCGCCACCGTGCTGGGACGCAACGGCAAGGGCTTCGATCCGGAAAGCATGACGCTTCGCACCATGCTGGCGGACGAAGTGCTGCAGGATCGCATCATGATCGCCGAACCCTGGGACATCGGTCCCGGCGGCTATCAGCTCGGGAACTTCCCGGCACCTTTCCTCGAATGGAACGACCGTGCCCGCGACGACCTGCGCCGCTTCTGGCGCGGCGATGCCGGCATCGGCGATCTGGCAACGATCCTCGCTGGCTCCTCCTCCATCTTTGGCCGTGACGGGCGGACGCAGACACGCAGCGTCAACTTCCTCGCCGCCCATGACGGCTTCACGCTGATGGACCTCGTTTCCTACGAGAACAAGCACAATGAGGCCAATGGCGAGAACAATCGCGACGGCCACAACGAAAACTTCTCCTGGAACAACGGCATCGAGGGAAAAACTGACGATCAGGCGATCCAGTCCAAGCGCCGCGCCGATATCGAAGCCATGCTGTCGACGCTCTTTGCGGCGCGCGGCACGATCATGCTGACAGCAGGCGATGAAGGCGGGCGTAGCCAGCAGGGCAACAACAATGCCTACTGCCAGGACAACACTATCACCTGGGTAGACTGGAAACTGCTGGACGAGGAACTGATCGGCCATACCGCATGGCTCGCCGGCCTGCGTCGCCGCTTCACCGCCTTTGGCCAGATGGACTTTTTTCGCGGCGATGGCGACGTGCTTTGGTTCTCAGCCGCAGGCGCGCCGATGACCGTGCCGGATTGGGAAGCACCCGGAGCGGCCGTGCTTGGCATGGCGCTGCAAACAGAGGACCGGACGACGAACCGCTCGACGCGGCTCGCTATGGTCTTCAATCGCGCCGCAGAGGAACACGCCGTCACATTGCCGGCTTCCGAGAACGGCACCTGGTCTCTGCTGACGACGGCAGGCGAAACCCTAGCCGGAGGGCAGATCACCATTTCCGCCCGGTCCGTCGCGTTCTTTCTGGAAACTTGATCGCGGTTGCACTTTCAGTCTCGATTCGCCAGAAAGGGTTTTGACGACACAGACTGACGAGGATGGCATGCCTGGCGAAATTTCGCTTGTTGAGATCATGAAATTGGTGGGAACGGAGATCGGCGTCTCCGATTGGATTGCCGTCGACCAGACGATGATCGACACCTTTGCCGATGCGACGCTTGATCACCAATTCATTCACGTCGACCCCGAACGCGCCAAGGCGGAAACGCCCTATGGCGGCACGATTGCCCACGGCTTCTTGACACTCTCGCTGCTCTCGGCAATGAACTACAGCGCTCTGCCGAAGATCCGCGAACAGATCTTGGGCATCAACTACGGCTTCGAGAAGATCCGCTTCATGTCGCCGGTCAAGTGCGGAGCGCGGGTGCGAGGACGTTTCACACTCGCCGAAACGCGGCTGCGCGGCGCCAATATGCTGATGCTGACCTACGACGTGACCGTCGAGATCGAAAACGAGCGCAAACCAGCACTAACTGCGACATGGACGACCATATCGCAGTTCGACCCGAAGGATCGGCCGGAAGAGGGTTAAAGACCCGCATCCTCCGCACCCTCGGCCAACAGGCCGAAAGCATAATCGGAGAAGGAGCGCCAGACCTCGACGCGGAATGTCTCCTCGTCGAGCCGCAAGATCACCACTTCCGCCTTGCCGAGCAGCGTGCGCGAGCAAGCGCCGACGGGGAATGCGCTCAGCGAAACATCCTGCGGGCAGCCGGCGGCAAGCGTTGCTTCCGCGCCGGGACCGGAGACGATGACCGCGGTATTGCGATGTGAGACATCGGTCGCCGAATGCAGCACACCGGACGATGCAGCCACGCCGACCAGCTCGGCACCGTTTTCATCGATGACGAGCCATTCGTCCGGGCCGAGCCACAGGGCATGACGTCCATTGGCGCTGGCCGAGGTTTTCGGTCGAGTCGGCAGCTGAAGGCCAAGCGCCTGTGAAAGACTATGGACGGAATCGGCAGGTGCGCGCAGCGAAATGCGGTTTGCGGGAGCGGCTGGCGTCAGCCGGACGGTCGAGGAACCGCCGTGGCGACCGGCGAGCGGCAGTTTGCGGGTAGCGAGATCAGCCATTGATCCGGCCTCCTTCCTTGTCAAAGAACTCCAGATCCGTCACCTCGACAGCAATCGTCTTGTCGGGCATCGGCACATAGAGCGTCTTGCCCATGCGCTCGCGCCCGCCGGCCACCAGCGCGAAGGCGATGGAGCGGCCGAGATTTTCGGACCAGTAGGCCGAAGTGACATGGCCAAGCATGGTCATCGGCTTCGGCTCATTCGGATCGGCGACAATCTGTGCGCCCTCCTCCAGCACCACCTTCGGATCGCGGGTGACGAGGCCAACGAGCTGCTTGCGGCCTTCCTTGACGAGATCCGGCCGCTTCAGGCCGCGAATGCCGACAAAATCGGTCTTCTTCTTGGAGACAGCCCAGGCAAGGCCCGCATCGTCGGGTGTCACCGTGCCATCGGTATCCTGGCCGACGATGATATAGCCCTTCTCGGCGCGCAGCACATGCATTGTCTCCGTGCCGTAGGCGCAGGCACCCAGAGGCTCGGCGCGAGCCCAAACGGCTTCCCATACAGACTGGCCGTAATCGGCCGGCACGTTGATTTCGTAGCCGACTTCACCGGTGAAGGAAACGCGGAACAGCCGTGCCGGCACGCCGCAGACCTTGCACTCGGCAACGCTCATATGCGGGAAGGCTTCGTTTGAGAGATCCTGCCCTTCGACGAGCGGCTCGATGATCTCGCGCGCCTTCGGCCCCTGCACGGCGATAACAGCCCATTGCTCGGTGGTCGAGGTCAGCCACACCTTCAGGTGCGGGAATTCGGTCTGCAGATAGTCTTCCATATGATGCAGCACGCGCGGCGCGCCGCCGGTTGTCGTCGTCACATGGAACCGATCCTCGGCCAGGCGCCCCACGACGCCATCGTCATAAACGAAGCCGTCTTCGCGGGTCATGATGCCGTAGCGGCAGCGGCCGGGCTTCAGCGTATCCCAGGCATTGGTGTAGAGGAGGTTCAGGAATTCCGCCGCATCCGGCCCGACCACTTCGATCTTGCCGAGCGTCGAGGCATCGAATACGCCGGCGACTTCGCGCGCCGTGCGGCACTCGCGATTGACGGCCTGGTGCATGGTCTCGCCGGCACGCGGATAGAACCAGGCGCGCTTCCAGTTGCCGACATCTTCGAAGATCGCGCCATGCGCCTCTTCCCAGGCATGCATGGGCGTCTTGCGGGCGGGATCGAAGAGAGCCCCGCGCGAATGGCTGATCAGCGTGCCGTAGGTAACCGGCGTATAGGGTGCACGGAAGGTGGTGAGACCGACCTGCGGAATATCCTTGCCGAGCATTTCGGCGGCGATCGCAAGCCCGTGCATGTTGGAAAGCTTGCCCTGGTCGGACGCCATGCCGTTGGTGGTGAAGCGCTTGATATGCTCGATGGAATGCATGCCCTCGCGCACGGCAAGACGAATATCCTTGGCGCAGACATCGTGCTGGAAATCGACGAAAGCTTTTGCATTCGTATCCGGTCCCGCGCCTTCGGCCGCACCGATCATACCGCCGGTCCATTCGAAAGCCTGCTCGGCGTGGAGCTGGATCTTCTCGCCGCCATTGGTGCTGCCAGTCGCGCGCGCCATCAGCTCGCCGGCGGCAAGCGATTCCTCGATCGCGGCTTGCAGCCCGTCCGTGCCATTGCAAGCACCGACGGAAAGGCAATCCTGAACATAGGTACCCGGCAGGAAACGCTGCTTCTCGGCGTCGAATTTCAGCTTGCCGCGCGACTGCGAAAAGAGATGAACGGAAGGCGTCCAACCCGCCGAAACCAGCAGGGCATCCACCGGGATCTTGCGGGTGGCGGAGCTGCCGTTGCGCGAGACGGTCATGGAGGAGACGCGCAGCTTGCCTGATGTATCGACGACGGCATAGTCGGTCAGCACCTCGATGCCGAGCCGCTTTGCTTCGGCGAGAACCGCCTCGCCGGGCCGCGCGCGGCTGTCAACGATGGCAGCGATGGAGACACCGGCACGCTTGAGATCGAAGGCGGCCTCATAGGCCGAATCATGCGCCGTGTAGACGCCGATCTTCGCACCGACGGCGACGCCATAGTGGTTGAGATAGGCACGCGCGGCCGAGGCGAGCATGATGCCCGGGCGGTCGTTGTTCGGAAACACCATGTGGCGCTCGATAGCGCCCGTCGCCAGGATGGCGCGCTTGGCGCGGACCTGCCACAAGCGTTCGCGCGGCAGGTCGCGGCCGGGTTTCGCCAGATGATCGGTCACCCGTTCGGCAAGGCCGAAGAAATTATGGTTGTAGTAGCCGAAGGCGGTCGTGCGGGTCAGCACCTGCACATTCGGCATCGCCTTGAGCTTGGCGAAGGTCACCTGCGCCCACTCATAGCCCTCGACGCCGTCGATCTTGATGCCGGTATCGAAGCGCAGCGCGCCGCCGACATCCGGCTGTTCATCACAGAGGATGACCTTGGCGCCGGTTTCGGCAGCGGCGAGCGCCGCGGAAAGACCGGCAACGCCCGCACCAACGACGAGCACGTCGCAATGCGCATAGCGGCTGGCATAGTGATCCGGATCCTCCTCCGTCGGCGCGACGCCGAGGCCGGCGGCACGGCGGATGAAGGGCTCGTAAATATGCTTCCAGGCCGACTTCGGCCACATGAAGGTCTTGTAGTAGAAGCCGGCGGCAAAGAAGGGCGACATCAGATTGTTGACGCCACCGATATCGAAGGCAAGCGACGGCCAGCGGTTCTGCGACTGAGCCTTCATGCCGTCGAAGACTTCCTGCACGCTGGCACGGACGTTCGGCTGACGCCGCGCTGCATCGCGCGAGATATCGAGCAGCGCGTTCGGCTCTTCGGCGCCGGCCGACAAGATGCCGCGCGGACGGTGGTACTTGAAGGACCGGCCGACGAGATGGACGCCATTGGCAAGCAGCGCCGAGGCGACGGTATCGCCTTCGAGCGCGGTATAGGCCTTGCCGTCAAAAGTGAAGCGAGCGGTTCTGGCCGGCGTCAGACGTCCCTTGCCCGCGATACGATTGGCGCCGCTCATTCAGCAAATCCCTGTGTTTGTGCCGTCTGTTCTTGTTCGTTCTGTTCCTGCGCCACCGGTTCGGCCGCGCCAGGCTTGAGCGTCGCCGGATCCGGCTTCGGCTCGCCCGCCTTGTAAGTGCGGTAGAAGTGATCGCTTACCGTGTCGCGCGCCGCATTGAAGAAGCGGCCGCAGCCGTGGATGTGCCGCCAACGCTCGAAGATCAGCCCCTTCGGATTGTCGCGCAGGAAGAAATATTCCTCGAATTCTTCATCCGATATCCCGGCAATATTGGCCGGCCGCGCGATATGCGCGTCACCGGCGTTGCGGAATTCGAGTTCCGAACGCTCTTCCTCGCAATAGGGGCAGTAAATCAGCAGCATTGTTTTCTACCTGTGTTAAAGCTCGGAGCCTGTAAGGCTTGTGCCGGGAGGCTGCTCACAAAGCTGCCGTCCCATGGTGACGAAAGGTGTTATGCGCTTCAGCAGCGCCTCCAGCGATCCATATGGCTTCAGCACGTTGGTCATCCCCAGATTGACCAGGCTCATGCCCAGCAGGTCGGTGTCGATCGCAAACGCTCTGGTCGCCTCGGGCGTCTGGTCCGGCACGAAATAGACCGTCGGCTTGTTCAGCACCTTGGCGCAGGCAATCACGCCGCTTTCGGCCACGAAGGGCCAGTCGGTCTCATCCTTCGCCTTGTGAATCACCTGCATGCGAAAATCCTTGACCCCTGGAACGAGATCGTTGACTTCGGTCGCGATCGCTCCGACCGGTAGGGAAAGCCCTGCGGCAAGAACGATCCCGACCGCGGCCGACATCAGTGTGCCACGGCGGCTGCCGCCGCCTCATCGATCAGACGGCCGGTGCGGAAGCGATCCAGCGTCAGGCCGGCATTGAACTTATGCGGCTCGTCGCGGGCAATCAGATGGGCAAAGAGATTGGCCGAACCCGGCGTCGCCTTGAAGCCGCCCGTACCCCAGCCGCAATTGACATAGAGCCCGGGTACCGGCGTCTTCGACTGGATTGCCGAACGGTCCGGCGTGTTGTCGACGATGCCGCCCCAGGAGCGCATCATCTTCACGCGGCGAAACATCGGGAAGAGCTCGCAGATCGCATCCAGCGTATGGGTGATGATCTGCAACCCGCCGGTCTGGCTGTAGGAATTATACTGGTCCGTGCCGGCGCCGATGACGAGCTCACCCTTGTCGGACTGCGAGATATAGGCGTGCACCGTGTTCGACATGACGACGCAGGGGAAGATCGGCTTCAGCGGCTCGGAGACCAACGCCTGCAGCGGGCTCGACTGCAGCGGCACGCGCACGCCGGCCATCTGCATGACGACGGTGGTATGGCCGGCTGCCGACACGCCGACTTTCTTCGCACCAATGAAGCCTTTACTCGTGTCGACGCCGGTGACACGGCCATCCGGCCCGCGGCGAATGCCGGTCACTTCGCAATTCTGGATGATGTGCACGCCGCGATCGGAAGCGGCGCGGGCAAAGCCCCAGGCAACTGCATCGTGACGCGCCGTGCCGCCGCGACGCTGCAGGGCAGCGCCGTTGATCGGATAGCGCGCTGTCTTCGAAATATCGAGCGGCGGACAGTAAGCCTTGGCCTGCTCCGGCGTCAGCCATTCATTGTCGATGCCGTAGAGACGGTTGGCGTGGATATGGCGCTTGAAGGACTGCTGGTCATGCACATTGTGCGACAGCATCATCACGCCGCGCGGCGAATACATGACATTATAATTAAGATCCTGAGACAGCCCCTCCCAGAGCTTCATAGAATGCTCATAGATATGCATGCTCTCTTCATAGAGATAGTTCGAGCGGATGATGGTCGTGTTGCGGCCGGTATTGCCGCCGCCGAGCCAGCCCTTTTCGATGACGGCAACATTGGTGATGCCGTGCTCTTTGGCGAGATAGTAGGCTGCGCCCAGGCCGTGACCGCCGGCGCCGACGATGATGACGTCATACTCCTTGCGCGGCTCCGGCGAGGTCCATTGAGCCTCCCAGCCCTTGTGAGCCCGCATCGCTTCCCGTGCCACGGCAAAAACCGAGTATTTACGCATTCGCCCTCAACTCCTTCAGGCAAGACGCCCTTCTTGTGGGTCATACAAATCGCAAATCGAAAACCGACACAACGGCTCTTTTGCGACGCATTCAGGACCGTCTTTCGACACGGTTAAAATTGCCGCGTTCCCGGCTGCCGCGCTTAAGGCCTCTTAGCAATTTTATTTGCGCTGCAGATGGCAGACCTTCACCCGCCCGCCATGACCATCCTTACGCCAGACACATCCCTCTTTTCGTGGCTTTCCATTGTAAAGATAGATCCTCGCACGATGCTTGCTGTCGAAGGTCTGATTGGAAAAGTCGTGGCCGCCGATACGGACATTCTTGCCAAGCCGCACTTCACCGGCTGTGGCGGAGCCAAGCGCCCCAGCAAGAACAACGATGGCCAGCATAAGCGCTGCGAGCGGCCTCCCGACGACAGCAAGGTCGAGCGATTTCATAAAACGATTCCCCCTCTTTCGCGAACAATTGCTGAGATGGCGCAATCGCCGCAGCGCACGAATGATTGTGATCTGAAATACTCACATAAGCATGTCGATGTCGCAAAGATCGGCGTCCGCCAATCGCTTAATCAACAGCTTCGACGAAGCGTCGCAGGCGCCACCGACTGAATTCGGTACTCGACAACTAGCTTTTTCCTCTGCAAACTCACGATCTGGCTAGACTTTGACAAACCGATCTGCTATCTCGCCTAACCAATCGCAAGGCTGCGGCCGCGCGAACGTTATTTTTTTGCCTCCTGGCGTTGCCGTCGCCGCTGGCATCAACCAAACCAAAGGAACGTGATTCTCGTGCAGGTACTTGTCCGCGATAACAATGTCGACCAGGCTCTCCGCGCTCTCAAGAAGAAGATGCAGCGCGAAGGTATTTTCCGCGAAATGAAGATGCGCGACTACTATGAAAAGCCGTCGCAGAAGCGTGCTCGCGAAAAGGCTGAAGCTGTTCGTCGCGTTCGCAAGCTTGCTCGCAAGCGCGCTCAGCGCGAAGGCCTTGTTGCCAAGTAATCGCCGTTTTTTCGACGTTTTCAGATGCATGTGTGGCGGGGGCGAGTCGTTCGCCGCCGCCTTTTTGATTTATTCTCTGCGCAAATCGGATTAAATCAGAACAGCCTGATATGACGCATGGGGAAAGCGAACCCGATAATGGCAATGACGACTTCCGTAAAGTTCCGCACTTCGAACCTCTCCTTATTCGTTTCGAAGCGCGCCGCGGTGCTGCCTGCTTTGGCGATACTTGCCGCAATCAGCCTTTCCGGCTGCCAGACGGCTACGACCGATAATGTGATCCAGATCGACAAGGCGCAGGGCTCGTCCGAAAATATCGCTTCGCTGACGTCAGTCATCAATGCCAATCCGCAGGATCCGGAAGGCTACAATGTGCGCGGCACAGCCTATGGCCGCGGCGGTGATTTCAACCGCGCCCTTGCCGACTTCAATCAGGCGATCCAGCTCAATCCGAAGTTCTATCAGGCCTATGCCAACCGCGCGCTCATCTACCGCAACATGGGCAAGCTGCCGGAAGCGGTCGCGGACTACAACGCGGCGCTGCAGATCAACGGCAATTACGATGTCGCCTATATCGGCCGCGGCAATCTCTACCGCCAGGCCGGTCGCGATAACGATGCCTTCAATGATTATTCGAAGGCTATCAGCCTCGGCACCACGGACGGCCGTGCCTATAACGGCCGCGGCGTGATCTACCAGAAGCGCAATCAGCAGGATAAGGCGATCGACGATTTCTCCAAGGCGATCTCACTCTCGCCGAATTCGCCGGAGCCTTACAACAGCCGCGGCATCTCCTATCTCGCGCAGAACGACGACGACAACGCGTTTGCCGATTTCAACCATGCGATCGAGCTGAACAACAAGCTCGCCGAATCCTGGGCAAACCAGGCCTTCGTCTACGAGCGCAAGGGCGACAAGGCGAAAGCGCGTCGCTCCTATCAGCACGCGGTCAATCTCGATCCGAACTACCAGCCCGCCAGAGATGGTCTGGCACGTGTCGGCGCCGGCTCCTGAATATAGGAGCATAGCGAAACAGGATGTTCAGCCGCCGGCAAGCCCTGCCCGGCGGCTTTTCTTTGCCTCGGCAAAGGCCGAAAGCGCATCGCGATCCTTCAAATTCGCGTCAGGCGCTTTAGGTCTTTGACTTTGTGCATGTCGTTATCGCAAAACCGCTGCGCACTTTGCGCGACATGCTGTAGTCTCGGCTCACCCATTCAAGCGAGACAAAGACATGCCCTCCCCGCAAAAAGTCATCGTCGTCGGTGCCGGAATCATCGGTGCCTCCATCGCCTGGCATCTCAGTCGCAAGGGCGCATCCGTGACGGTGGTCGCTCAGCAGACCGGCGGCGTTGCAACTCCGAACTCCTTCGCCTGGATCAATGCGAGCTGGGGCAATCCGGAATTCTATTTCCAGCTCCGCCACCGATCGATGGCCGAATGGTCGCGGCTACAAGACGACCTACCTGATCTTCCCTTGTCCTGGTGCGGCGGCCTATCCTGGGATCTGCCCGAAGCAGAGCTCGACGCCTATGCGGCTCAGCATCATGGCTGGGGCTATGGCATACAGCCGGTCAACCAAGCGACGAGCGCGATGATCGAACCGAACCTCGCCAATCCGCCGGATTATGCCCTGCATGTTGCCGAGGAAGGCGCCGTCGAACCTGTTGTCGCCACCAAGCTGCTTCTGGAGGACGCCCGCCGTCAGGGCGCGAGCCTATCATTTGGCGTCGAGGTCAGGGGCCTGCTCAGAGAAGGCGAGCGGATTATCGGTATCGAAACGAGCGAAGGGCCGATGCGCGCCGATCATGTCGTTCTGGCCGCCGGTGCGGGCACGCCAGCGCTTGCGGCCTCGGCGGATATTCTCGTGCCGCTGGAAAGGCCTCCAGGGCTTATCGTCCATTCCCGCCCCGTGCAGAAAATGCTGAATGGTCTGGTGATGGCGCCGGAACTGCATTTGCGCCAGACGGCGGAGGGGAGAATCATCGCCGGCGGTGACTTCGGCGGCACCGATCCCGGCAGTAATCCGCAAGCAGCAGCCGACGATCTTTTCGCCAGGGTCAAAAAGACATTGAAGGGCGGCGAGATGCTGGAGCTTGATTTCTACACCATCGGCTATCGCCCAACACCGAAAGACGGCTTTCCGATTCTGGGTGGTGTCGGCGCGGCACCTGGCCTCTACCTCGCAGTTCTCCACTCCGGCGTCACGCTGGCGCCGCTCGTCGGCCTCCTCGCCGCGCAGGAAATCGTCGATGGCGGCGAAGCTCCCGAGCTAACACCCTTCCGCCTCTCACGCTTTGCCTAGCTCGGACACAAGGCCTGTCACCGCAACTTCAGGGATGCATTGCCACAGTCGTAAATATCCGAGATCGCTTACGATTTCGCAATAATGACTTTTCAGATGTTGCAAGGAAAATTACCCAGCCCTAACATGGCGCTTCACGAGCATGTAGCTCGATGATCTGGGCACGGGGGCGCTTGGCATGATGACCAATACCATTCTCTTCGCGTTTGCCAGCGCGTCGGACCCTTATGGAGGCACGATCGGTTGATCGCCCCATGAGGAAGCCGCATTTCCCGAAAGCGTCGATTGGTGCCTATCTGATCGCCATAGCCCTGGCGATTGCCTTGCCTATTCTCGCCTTCGTCGCGCTGCTTCTGGTCCAACTCGAGAATAATGAACGCGATGCTCTGAAGGGTGACACGGTTCAGGATGCGCAGGCGCTCTCGCGCGTCATCGATCGCCAATTGCAGGACATGGCGACGACGTTGCGCCTCCTGTCCTCCTCGCCGGAACTTGAGCGCAACGACATCGCCACCTTCTTCGCCCGCACGGAAACGGTATTGCGCACCGATTCGCTTTTCGTGCTGCTTATGGAAAAGGATGGCCAGCTCCGGCTGAATACACGCTGGCCGCTCGGCAAGCCACTCGGCAAGACCGGCAACATCGCCGCGCTTCAATCGGCACTGGATTCCGGCCGCATCGAGGCATCCGATGTCTTCATAGGCTCGACCGCCCGCCGCTGGGTCTATAACGTCACCCTGCCCCTCGAACATTCGCCGGCCGGCGCCGCTTTGGCGGTAACACAGGATGCCGACGAGCTCGCCAAGCTCGTGACGACGGAAGCCCTGCCACCCGGCTGGTCTGCCGCCGTTCTGGACAAATCCGGCCATGTCGTTGCCGCCGGTGGCCCAACGACCCTCGCCCCGGGCGACGCATTCAATAAGAACATCCTGCCGAAACTGATTGCATCCAGCGGCGTCTATCAGGATGACAAGGTCCTGCCGAACGCAGTGCTCGGTTACGCGCAAATCTCAGGCTGGTCCTGGAAGGCCGTCGTCTGGGGTCCGATCGCCTCTGCGCAGGCTTCGCTGATGAGCACCTGGCGCTTTCTGATCTATGGCGGTGTGACGCTGCTGTTGGTTGCGCTGATTGCCGTCTATGCCCTGGCCCGTCAAGTGCGCACCACCATACAGGATATTGCCGATATGGCGGAGCGCATGGGCCGCGGCGAGATCGTGGCGCCGGTCGACACCAGCGTCATCGAGGCAAATCAGGTAGCTGTCGCGCTATCCAACGCATCCTTCGACCGCAGCGTTACCGAGGACCGGTTGCATTTCGTCATGCACGAGCTCGTCCACCGCACCAAGAATCTCCTGGCGCTCGCGCAGGCAATGACGCGCCAGCTCGCGCGGCAGACCGACAGCGTCGATACCTTCCAGCGAGCGGTCGCCGACCGGCTGGAAGGCCTGGCGCGTTCGATCGAGGTGCTGACCAGCGAACAATGGTCCGGCGTGTCGCTTCGCCGCGTGATCGACATCCATCTCGCGACTTTCCTACAGGCACCTCAGCAGCTCGACGTTCTCGGCAATGACTTCCTGCTGAAGCCAGAGGCGGTGCAGAATCTCGGCCTGGTCCTGCACGAGCTTGCCACCAATTCGGTCAAATATGGCGCGCTGTCCGCGCCGGAGGGCAGGATCACCATCGAATGGACGAACGAAGCCGCTGAAACCGGCACCAAGATTCGCTTCGTCTGGACCGAAAGTGGCGGTCCGCCGGTCAAGCCGCCGAGCGATACCGGCTTCGGCACCACCGTCACGAAAACCCATGCCGCGGCATCCTTCAGCGGCCATGTCGAGGTCGATTTCCGTCCGGCTGGCCTCGTCTGGATACTGACCGCACCACGCAGCATGATGGAACGTCAAAGGAACTGAGAGCAGTTCCAGCAAAAGTGCGAAGCGGTTTTGCGTCCGGAACGGCGTAAAAACAAGAAGATAGAGCGTTTTCGCGATTCGAAGAAAAGCGGAATTGCTCTGAGAACGGAAACACTGCTCTTGCGGGCGCGGCGGCGGTAGCCTACTCGTTCATCGCCTTGACGATTTCTTCGGTCACTTTCTTCGCATCGCCGAGCAGCATCATCGTGCCGTCCTTGTAGAAAAGCGTGTTGTCGATGCCGGCATAGCCGGAGCCGAGCGAACGCTTGACGAAGAGGCAGGTTTTCGCCTTGTCGACGTCGAGGATCGGCATGCCATAGATCGGCGACGTCTTGTCGTCGCGCGCCGCTGGATTGGAAACATCGTTGGCGCCGATGACATAGGCAACATCGGCCTGGGCGAATTCCGAATTGATGTCCTCGAGCTCGAACACCTCGTCATAGGGTACATTGGCCTCGGCGAGCAGCACGTTCATATGGCCGGGCATGCGGCCGGCAACGGGGTGGATGGCATATTTCACATCGACGCCATGCGCCTTCAGCCTGTCGGCCATTTCACGCAGCGCATGCTGGGCCTGCGCAACCGCCATGCCATAGCCGGGCACGATGATGACCTTGGAGGCATTGGCCATCAGATAGGCAGCGTCCTCGGCCGAACCGAGCTTCACGGTCTTGTCGGAATTGTCGGCTCCGCCCGAGGCCGTCTCGCCGCCGAAACCGCCGAGAATGACCGAGATGAAGGAGCGGTTCATGCCCTTGCACATGATGTAGGACAGGATCGCACCCGAAGACCCGACAAGCGCGCCGGTGATGATGAGCGCGAGATTGCCGAGCGTGAAGCCGATGCCGGCAGCAGCCCAGCCGGAATAGGAATTCAGCATCGACACAACGACGGGCATGTCGGCGCCGCCGATCGGTACGATCAGCAGCACACCGAGAAGTAACGACAGCGCGACGATCGCCCAGAAGGCAAGATGACTCTCGTTCGCCGCCAGGCTGATGATGGAGACCACGATCAGCACAAGCAAAGCGGCATTGATGACATGGCGGTTCGGCAGCAGGATCGGCTTGCCGGACATACGTCCGTCGAGCTTCAGGAAGGCGATGATCGAACCGGTGAAGGTGAGCGCGCCGATCGCGACACCGATCGCCATCTCGATACGGGCTTCCGTATGGATATGGCCAATTTCGCCGATGCCGAAAGAGGACGGTGTATAGAGCGCCGAAGCCGCTACGAGGACGGCCGCCAGACCGACTAGCGAATGAAAGCCTGCGACAAGCTGCGGCATCGAGGTCATCGGAATGACGCGCGCAATATAGGCACCCGCTCCGCCGCCGATAGCAAGGCCGAGGATGATTAGCACGAAACCGCCGAAGGATGGCGTCGCCAGCACCAGCGTTGTGGCAATGGCAATGCCCATGCCGACCATGCCGTAGAGATTACCGCGTCGGCTGGTGGCCGGATGCGACAGGCCACGCAGAGCCAGGATGAACAGAACACCGGAGACGAGATAAAGGAAAGCCGCGATATTGCTCAGCATGCCGCCCTCACTTGTCCTTCTTCTTGTACATCGCCAGCATGCGCTGGGTGACAAGGAAGCCGCCGACGATATTGACCGAGACGAGAACCAGCGCCACGAAGCCGAAGCCCGTGGCAAGGCCGCTCGCCGAAATGCCCACGGCCAGCAGCGCACCGACGACGATGACCGAGGAGATGGCGTTCGTGACCGCCATCAGCGGCGTATGCAGGGCCGGCGTCACCGACCAGACGACATAATAGCCGACGAAGATCGCCAGCACGAAGATGGCAAGCTGAAAGACGAAAGGATCGATCGCTCCACCGGTTGCGGCACTGGCAACCTCGGGCGCCTGTGCAGCGGCGCTCGTAACGGCGGCAACGGCATCATTCAGTTGCTGGAGTGCCTGGTCCATTGCTTGGCTGGCCATCTCAGAGATCTCCCTTCTTGATCGTCGGCTGGTCGGGATCGACGAAATTCGGGTTCACGACCTCGCCGCCGTCGGTCAGCATCGTCGCCTTGATCAGCTCATCGGTGCGGTTGAGGGCGAGGCTCTTCGTATCCTTGTCGACCATCGTCTCCAGGAAGGTGATGAGATTCTTGGCATAGAGAGCAGAGGCGCTGGCCGCGATCCGCCCGGCCATGTTGGGATATCCGACCACCTTGACACCCTCGACATCGGCGATCTTGCCGTATTCGGCCCCCTCGATATTGCCGCCGCGTTCGACCGCGAGATCGACGGCCACGGCGCCGGGGCGCATCGCCTTCAGCATGTCGCGCCCGACAAGGCGCGGCGCCGGTCGCCCCGGAATGAGCGCCGTGGTGATGACGATATCCTGCTTGGCGATGTGATCGGCGACGAGCGCCGCCTGCTTTGCCTGATACTCTTTCGACATTTCCTTGGCATAGCCGCCGGCAGTCTCCGCCGCCTTGAACTCTTCGTCCTCGACCGCGACGAATTTCGCGCCGAGCGAAGCGACCTGCTCCTTTGCGGCCGGCCGCACGTCCGTCGCCGAAACGAGCGCCCCCAAACGCCGTGCGGTCGCGATCGCCTGCAACCCGGCAACGCCAGCGCCCATGACGAAGACCTTTGCCGCCGGCACCGTGCCCGCCGCCGTCATCATCATCGGCAGTGCCCGGTCATAGACCGCAGCAGCCTCGATCACGGCTTGATATCCTGCAAGATTGGCCTGCGACGACAGCACGTCCATCGACTGCGCGCGGGTGATGCGCGGCATCAGTTCCATGGCGAAGCTTGTCAGCCCTGCACGCGCCATCTCGGCAAGAGCAGCCTCGTTGCCATAGGGATCCATGATGGCGATGACGATCGCGCCGCTCTTATAGCCGGAGATCTCCTTGCTCGTCGGGCGTCTGACCTTGAGGATGACATCCGCCGCCTTCGCATCCTTGATGGAACCGATCCGGGCGCCGATGGCTTCGTATTCGGTATCCGGAATGCGCGATAAAGTCCCCGCACCGGCTTCGATCACCACATCGAAACCCAGGTTCTTCATCTTCTTTACCGTCTCGACGGAAGCCGCAACACGCGTCTCCTCCGCCACGCTTTCCTTGGCCACGAAAACCAGATTGCTCAACGACGACACCTCGCATCAGACGGCGCCGCTCCTGAATGCGGCGGCGCTGTAGCCTGCAGAATCATGGGAAAGCGCGGGCGATCGGCCCGGCGTCGGTCAGCGCTGCAATATCAGCGCAACAGGACGACGCTGGCGATGGTCAGAACGATGAATATCAGGACGCCGCCGAGGAAACCGGCATGACCAAAGAAACCGGCCGCCATGGCGATCAACAATGCGGCAACGATCGCAGACCCGACCTTGGCTCCCGAGATGAAAAGATTATAGGTCTTCTCATGCTCCTTGTAGTCCATGGGAGCACCCACTTCGGCGGGTCCAGTATGATGTTCGGCCATTCAGAATTCTCCCCTCGATCCTCTCCGCCGACAGACAATATAATTGCCAGCTGGAGCTCGTCCTCAAAAGTTGTGGTAGCCCGCAACGGATACCGCAACCAATTTCCTCCACCGAGGGGTTACACAAAGCGAGGAAAAATGCAATGCACGAGAAGGTCGCAGGCGGGTGTAGGCTGGCGGAATCGCCGATGGATTTCGAATACGCCCGCATCAAAACGACGACGCCGGCTAGGTCGCGACATCAGACGGCAGGATTCTGCCGGCGCCCAACTGCCGCCGGCTAAGACTGGCCACCCTCTCGACAACCTGCTCCTGCGGCACCGGAGGCGAAAATACATAGCCTTGGATGATATCAGCCAGGTTCCGCTCGACGACCAATGCCAGCTGCTCCAGCGTCTCGACACCTTCGATCACGATATGAAGGCTGAGCGCGCGGGAAAGATCGACGATACCGCATAGCAGCTTGAAACGGCGGCTATCCGTCGTGATGTCACGAACGAAAGACCGATCGATCTTCACGACATCCACAGGCAGCGTATCGAGATAGCTGAGGCTGGAAAATCCCGTTCCGAAATCGTCGATCGCAATGGTGATGCCTTTGGCGCGCAGATCGGCGAGGATGGAGCGAACGGTCGCCACCTCATCCATCAGGCAACTTTCAGTAACCTCGAGATGCAGGCGGGATGGCTCCAATCCTGACGTATCAAGCGCCGCCATGACGATTTTGACAATCTCGCCATTGCGCAGATCCTGTGCCGAGAGATTGACAGAGACCGCGAGCGGCGCAGGCCATGAAGCGCAGTCCTTGCAGGCCTGGTCGACCATGAAGCGGGTGATGCCGGCAACGATGCCCATCTCCTCGGCAACCTGCACGAAAAGATCGGGCGGGATCGAGCCCTTTTCCGGATGAATCCAGCGTGCAAGCGCCTCGCAGCATTCGATCCGGGAGCCATCCGGCGTGAACATCGGCTGATAGACGGCCTGAAGCCTGCCGGTTTCCACCGCCTCGCGCAAATCATCCTTCAGCTTCTGCCGCTCGACATAGCGCGCGTCCATCTCCTGCTCGAAGGCACTGCAGCCGCCCTTCAGCCGCGATTTGGCGTCGAAGAGCGCGAGATCGACCTTGATCTGCCACTCCTCCGGGCGAAACTCACGGCTGGACATGGTGAGATATCCGCCGCTGACGGAAATCCGGAAACTGCTGTCCTCCACGTTGTAGGTGCCGGCCATTGCCGCATGCAAGTTATGGATACCGGCATTGATATCCGGGGCATCGTCTTCATTCGGAATGAACAGCACGAATTGATCGCCCACAAGACGAGCGGCAATTGCTGTGGTGCCGGCAAGCTGCTTCAGGCGCTCGGCTATGGCGACCAGCAGGCGGTCCCCGGCAACATGTCCCTTGGTATCGTTGACGTGTTTGAAGTCATCGATATCGAGAACCAGAATGCCGATGCGGCTTTCCCGTTTGCGCCCAGCCAGCCTCTCCTTGACCAGATCCAGGAAATATTCGCGATTCGGGAGCCCCGTCAAAGGATCGTAGCGCACCATATGCAGGATCTTGCGCTCCGCTCGAATACGCACCGTCACGTCTTCGAAAATCAGAATCACGATCCCATCCGCACGGCGGCTGGCCGAAAATTCCAGGAACTGATCCTCGTTGAATTGGATGAGCGTTCGCGACAGCGTGCCGCTGACGAGCTGTGCCAGCTGCCGCTGGATGAGCCCGGGCAGCGATCCGTCGATGAAAGCGTGGCGGGCGCCGTAGCGTAGAACGACATCGAATTCGCAGTCCTTGAGCCGCTGCGGATCGGCAAAATTGAGGAGCTCGCATGCCTTGCGATTGACGACCAGAATGCGGTTCTGGGCATCCAGCATGAACAGCCCGTGCGTCATGCTGTTCAGCGCAGTGTCGAACCTGTCGGCCATCAGCGATATCTCGCGCGAAGCGATGATGTTCCGGTAAAGAAATTCGCGCATGCCATTCGCCATTGCGCGCGTCGTCAGTCCAAACGGAATGAGCATGAGGGAGGCTATTGCCTTGTAAGGCTGCTGCAACAGCAGGCAGGCAATGATGATCGGCACGCAGCAGGCGAGAATCTGAAGATCCACCGCCCGCGGCGAACCATAGTTGCGGCCGACGATCGACACCATCGACGCCATGGTGACGGCGACGCAGATGAATTCCGCCAGCGGATCGCGCAGAATGAGGATGGCATAGCTGCTGCCGATGCCGAGGATGGCCGCCGTCGCCGCCGCGCCGATTACATAGCGCGTTTCCCACCCGGCAATATCGGCGCGCGTAAGATCATTCTTGTCCGCGGCGTCGAACAGCTGGAACAAATGGATGCGTAAGCCAAAGACAACCGCAAACGCCACGCAAAAGACCAGATAGATGCCGGCATGCGTGCTCAGGAAAACGAGGGTATATGTCAGGATGTGAACGAACACGCCCGTGATGAGCGTTTTGCGATTTCCGAAAAGCGAACTGACGAACGACAGATAAATATCCGTCGGCACGGTGTCCGGGCTTGGAGGCTTCATTCAGACTTCCCCTGATGCGGCGGACACCCTAGTGGAAACCCTTTAAAATTTACTTGCCCGAACAGAGCACATTCGGACAGATTTTCCAATCAAAGCGGCAGCTTAAGTTGAAGCGGGATTATGATCAGAACTGCACTGGCCCAATGATTCCCGGCTCCCATTGAGGTGGATATAATATTTAAAGCACTAATAAAGAAAACAATATATCGACAAAGACTTATGAAATACGATTACAGCTTGCCCGCCCGCTGCTGGATCATCATGAAAGTATCGAAAGTATACTCGGAAAGCTGCATCCAAAGATAGGCATCCTTCTTATAGGCGACCTGATCCTCATAAATGCGCTTGAAATAATCGTTTGACTTGGAGAGATCGGCATAAAGCGCGCTCGCTGCCTGGAAGCAGGCCTCCATGATCTCCTGGCTGAAAGGTCTGAGCGTCACCCCCTGCTGCACGATATCCTTCAGCGCCTGGGGATTTTTGACGTCGTATTTTGCCAGCATATTGGTATTGGCGAAGGCACAGGCGTCGCCGAGAATTGCCTGATAGTTCTTCGGCAAGGCGTTCCATTTTTCCAGATTGAAGAAGGCATGCACCACGGCGCCACCTTCCCACCAGCCGGGATAATAATAGTATTTGGCGATCTTCTGCAGGCCGAGTTTCAAGTCGTCATAGGGGCCGACCCATTCGGCCGCGTCGACCGTACCCTTATTTAGCGCGTCATAGACACCGTTGACCGGAATATCCTGCTGCGGCACGACGCCGATCTTCTCGATCACCTTCCCGGCCAGGCCGGCGATGCGCATTTTCAGACCCTTGAGATCGTCGAGCGTATTGATTTCCTTGCGAAACCAGCCACCCATCTGCGCACCGGTGTTGCCTGCGGGAAGCCCTAAGATGCCCTGCGTGGCATAGAATTCGTTCATTAACTTGTTGCCATTGCCCTGGTAGAACCAGGCATTGGTCAGCCGGGCATTGAGGCCGAACGGCAGCGCCGTGCCGATGGCATAGGTCGGATCCTTTTGCCAGAAATAATAGGAGCAGGTGTGCGCGGCATCGACGGCGCCGGCGCTGACCGCATCGGCTGCCTGTGCACCGGGAACGATCTCACCGGCCTCATAGGTCTGGATGACGAAATTGCCGTTGGTCGCGTCGGAAACATGCGCGGCAATATCTTCCGCGCCGCCATAGATCGTATCCAGGCTCTTGGGAAAGGAAGAGGTCATCTTCCAGGTGATCTTCGGATATTCCTGGGCAAGGGCCGGGCTCGCAAGCGCGGAAGCGGCAGCACCTGCGCCAACAGCTCCTGCCCGCCTGATGAAGGAACGGCGATCCATCGAATTCTCCCATACGGACGGCATTGCTGGGGAACGGCGCGTTCCCCGTCACGGCGCAAGCGATGGAACTAACCATGCCGCACCCGGTCTTTCAAGTTTGCTCTTGCACCGCATTATGGCGATTCCTGTACATCGGCGTAACGAGCCGAAACAAAGCCTTGGGAAAACCTCTGCGCGTTGCCGGCCAGGCCGTATTCGCGTAAGTTCGTAAGGCGCAAGTCGCCCTCGGATCGACATCAAGATCGTCCAGAGGTCCAATGAACAAACGTCTGCAGCCTTCGGAGCCTTGCATGCCCAGACCGATCATCGCCATTCCCGCCGATATCCGCGAGTTCGATGGCACCAGCTGGCATGCGGTGCAGCTGCAATATGTACGCGCTGCCGTGAAGGCTTCGGGATTGATGGCGCTGATCGTTCCCGCGCTGGAGGACGGCAACGATGCGGACGCCATTCTGGACCGCGTCGACGGGTTGCTCGTTTCCGGTTCGGCGACCAATGTGCATCCATCCCTCTATGGAAAAGAGGCAAGGGACAGCGACGGCCCCTTCGACCCGGCGCGTGACGCGACATCGCTGCCGCTCATTCGCCGCGCGATCGATCGCGCCATTCCGATGCTCGCCATCTGCCGCGGCATTCAGGAGCTGAACGTTGCCCTTGGTGGCACGCTCGCCAGCGAAATCCAGGACCAGCCGGGCATCTGGGATCACCGCAAGCCGCCGAATGTCGATCGCGATACGATGTATTCCATCCGGCAGAGCGTCTTCGTCAAGGAAGGCTCCTGTATCGCCCGTGCCGTCGGACCGGGTGAAGTGCGTGTGAATTCGCTGCATCGCCAGGCGATCGCCGATACGGCGCCGGGACTGCAGGTGGAGGCACTGGCCGAGGACGGCACGATCGAGGCCGTCTCCGTTATCGGTGCGAAGGCCTTTGCCGTCGGCGTACAATGGCATCCGGAATATTGGGCGGAAACGGATTCGCCGTCGCTGAAGCTTTTCACCGCCTTCGGCGATGCCGTGCGCGACTATGCTGCCAGCAAGGAGCGGCCTGCGGTCGCTCCGTATCCGCAAAAAGCCGTCTGATCAGCCTCACGGCTTGACCGGCGTTTCCGGCACCGGCGTCACAGGCTCACCCCTGGCGAACCATTCGATGATGTTGTCGGCGACGAGATCGGCCATGGCATCGCGCGTCGGCACCGAGGCCGAGGCCACATGCGGCAGCAGCGAAACATTGGGCAGCGAGAGATATCCTGTGGGGACATTCGGTTCGTCGTAGAAGACGTCGAGACCGGCTGCGCCCAGCGTGCCGTTGCCGAGGGCGGTTATCAGCGCGTCGTCATCGACGGACCAGCCGCGGCCGACATTGATAAACACACCTTGCGGCCCAAGCGCCGAGAGGATGTCCGCATTGATGACCTTGTGCGTCTCAGGCGTCTTCGGCACGATGGAAATCAGCGTATCCACCGACTGCGCCATCTCCTTCAGCGTCGGGTAGTAATCGTAAGGCAGGGAGTCGCGGGGCGAGCGGGTATGATAGCCGATCTTCACCTTGAACGGCTCCAGCCTCCTCGCGATCTCCAGGCCGATGCGGCCGAGACCATTGATGCCGATGCGGCGTCCCTTCATCGAAAAGGGCGAGAGCGGAAAAGCCCCTTCCTTGACCCAGCGTCCCTCGCGCAGCCAGCTTTCAGCCTTGGGAAACTGCCGCAGCGTGTTCAGCAGCAGGGCGATCGCGGTATCAGCAACCTCAGCATTCAGGACATCAGGCGTATTGGTGACGACGATGCCCTTGGAGGCAGCGTGCTTGACGTCGATGCCGTCATAGCCGACGCCGAAATTGGCAATGACTTCGAGCTTGGGAAAGGCATCGATCCAGCCGGCATCGAAGCCACCCGCAACGGCAACGCCGCGAATGCGGGCTGCGGTTTCCGCATCGACCTTCGGGCCGCCGTCGCGTTCGACCGAAACGATATCGAACTGCTTACCGAGTCTTTCGAGGACGCGCGGGTGTATCTTCCCCGGAACGAGGACGGCGATGCGACTATCGGACATGGATCTTTCCTTTTGAGATACGGTTCGGCGCCGAACCGCTGCTAGCGAGCTTTATAAGGCGCCGTCGATTGGCGGATGCGCATTTCCGGCTTGATCAGATGGATACCATCCGGCTCATGGCTTCCCGCCAGCCTATCCAAAAGCGCGCGCGCTGCAAGCCTTCCGACCTCGGCTTGACCGTTCCAGACGGTGGTCAGCGCCGGCGTTGCGATCGCCGCCTCTTCCAGATCGTCATAGCCGGTGACGGAAATGTCCCCCCCGGGAACGAGGCCGGCGCGTGAAATGCCGTTCATGAGACCGATGGCGACCAGATCGTTCCAGCAGACAGCCGCCGTCGGCTTCTGCGGCAGCGACAGGAAATGCACTGCCGCCTCGAAGCCGCCCTGCTTGGAGCGGGCGCCGGGAATACGCAGATTGGGATCGACTTCTATGCCCGCCTTGCGCAGCGCGTTCACATAGCCCTGATAGCGGTCGCGCCCTGTCGAGGTCTGATCGGTGCCGCCGATCATGGCAATGGAGCGGTGACCGAGGCTGATCAGGTGGTTGGTCGCAAGCGAGATGCCGTAGCTGTCGTCGCCGCGAAAGGTCGGCAGATCCAGCGCTTCGATCTGTCGCGCGACGAGGATGGCCGGCATGCCGTTTTCTTCCGCCAGTTCGAAATCCTCCGGCGGCGTGCCGATCGCCGGCGACATGATGACGCCGTCGCCGCCGAGCTGCAGCAGCGTCTCGATGAAGGTTCGCTGCTTTTCGACCGAATCATAGTGATTGGAGAGGATGAAGGTATGGCGGCTGCGGTCGAGCTCGCTTTCGATCGCCTTCAGGATTTCTCCGTAGAAGGGGTTCATGATGTCATGAACGACGACGCCGATGATGCCCGATCGCGATGTCCTCAGGCTCGCCGCGCGGCGATTGTAGATATAGCCCAGCGCACGGGCCTGGTCCTTGATCTTTTCTCGTGTATTAACCGCAACCAGTGGGCTGTCGCGTAAGGCCAGAGATACCGTTGCCGTTGAAATGCCCAGCGTTTCCGCAATTGTAGAAAGCTTTATCTTTTGCGCCACGCGCGCCCTCCCGTGAAACGCAGCCGTAACATATCCCGTTCGTTTTACGATTCCGGAATTTAAAATCTTTAATTAAAAGCTTTAATCACGCTGCGCAACACGAATTCTTGAGGATTCTCAGAATTCGTCTTCATCCTCATCGTCATCTCCGGCTTGGAGATTGTGCTCGATCGTCTTGAGCAGGCGCACGAGCGAGCGGATATCTTTTTCCGAGAAGCCGCGGGTCGCAAGCTCATCGCAGCTTGCCGCCGAACTTTCGATTTCGCCGACGCTGTTTCGCCCTGCTTCGGTCAGATAAACCTTGGTCAGGCGGGCATCGTCGGCATCCGGCCGCCGTTCGACGAAGCCTTGCGCCTCCATGCGCCCGATCGTACGCGTCATCGTCGGCGCCTTGACGCCGAGCTTTTGGGCCAGTGTACCGGCCGGAAGACCATCGCTTGCCGCGAGCGCAAGAATGACACCGTCCTGTCCGGCATAGAGGCCGCTCGCCGTCAGGCTGCGCGTCATCACCGTGCGCATGGACCGCGCCGCCTGCGTCAAGGCCGGCGACAGATCGGCAAGCGTGTAGTCCCGGTGATCCTTCTTCTTACCTGACTTACTTTTCTTCCCGACCTTGTTCTTTTTGCCCATCGTGATTCCGTTGACCTTTTCGCCGCTAAGTCATCACGCTATGACATTGCGCAGGTTACTGACATAAACAAGAGGTACATCCTCAGATGGCGCATCCTTTGCCATGTTTCGATGACAATGATGAAACATTGACGCTCGAAGAGCGAAGAAAATGGATCGCCGTACTGCCACTTGGCGCCTATGAGCAACACGGCCCGCATTTGCCGTTCGAAACCGACGCGCTCATCGCGGAAGGAATCGTCTCGCGTCTCAAGGTTGCCTTGCCGGCAAACCTCCCGGTCACGTTTCTCGCCGTCGAGCCGGTGGGCTATTCGATCGAGCATATGGATGTAACCGGTACCCGGACGCTGGCTTTCGACGAAGCTGTTCGGCGGTGGCTCGGCATTGCCGAGCAGATGAACAATCTCGGCATCCGCAAATTCGTCATGCTGAATGCCCATGGCGGCAACTCGCCGCTGATGACCATAGTCGCGACGGAAGCGCGCGTGCGCTTCAACATGCTGGCGGTCGCAACCAGCTGGACACGTTTCGGCGTACCGGACGGGCTGATTGCGCCGGATGACAAAGCCATCGACATTCATGGCGGCGATATCGAGACATCGGTCATGCTCGCCCTCCATCCGGAAAAGGTTGACATGCCGAAAGCGGCAAACTTCCCGTCACGGCAATCGGAGTTCATCAAGGGCTTCAAGCATCTGCGCGCCTATGGACCTCACGCCTTCGGCTGGAAAATGGCCGATCTGAGCAGCCAGGGTGTGGCCGGCAACGCGGCCGTGGCCACGGCGCAAAAAGGCGAGCGGCTGATCGCACATGCAGTCAAGGGCCTCATCGAGCTGCTGGAAGATATAGACAGCTTCGACATGTCGATGCTGTCATGAGCACGCCGCCAAACCGCCTCTCCGCAATCCAATGTGATCTTATAACATATAAAAGCCTTTGAACTGGCGTCTCCAACTCCTTATATGGAAGCCGACCAATGTCTGCTCCCCGGGGCAACCTTCCATATTTCGAGGCTCCCATGACCGAAACAGCCACGCAAAAGCCCGTTCCCGTCACCGTTCTCACCGGCTATCTCGGCGCCGGCAAGACGACGCTGCTCAATCGCATTCTTTCCGAAAATCACGGCAAGAAATACGCCGTCATCGTCAACGAATTCGGTGAGATCGGCATCGACAACGACCTCATCGTCGAGTCGGACGAAGAAATCTACGAAATGAACAATGGCTGCGTCTGCTGCACCGTGCGCGGCGACCTGATCCGCGTCGTCGAAGGCCTGATGCGCCGCCCTGGCCGCTTTGACGGTATCATCGTCGAAACCACCGGCCTTGCCGATCCGGTTCCTGTCGCCCAGACCTTCTTCATGGACGACGATGTCCGCGCCAAGACCGAACTCGACGCCGTCGTAGCACTCGTCGACGCCAAGCACCTGCCGCTGCGCCTCAAGGACAGCCGCGAGGCTGAAGACCAGATCGCCTTTGCCGACGTCGTCGTCATCAACAAGTCCGATCTCGTCTCTCCGGAAGAGCTGGCTCAGATCGAAGATATCGTGCGCGCCATCAACCCGGCTGCCCGCGTCTATAAGACGACCCGCTCCGGCGTCGAGCTTGCGCGCGTGCTGAACCAGGGCGCCTTCAACCTGGAACGCGCACTGGAAAACGATCCACATTTCCTCGAGCACGGCCACGAGGATCACGTCTGCGGCCCGGATTGCGATCATCACCATCACGACCATGATCACGATCACCACCATCATCATGACCATGATCATGATCATCACCACCACGATCACGACCATCACCACCACGCCCCGTCGCCGATCCACGACGTGACCGTGCAGTCCGTTTCGCTGCGCGGCGGCGAAATGAACCCGGAGCGCTTCTTCCCCTGGGTTCAGAAGGTCACGCAGACGCAAGGCCCGAATATCCTCCGTCTCAAGGGCATCATCGCTTTCAAGGATGATCCGGAACGCTACGTCGTCCAGGGCGTGCACATGATCATCGAAGGCGATCATCAGCGCCCCTGGAAGGACGGCGAGAAGCATGAAAGCCGCCTGGTGTTCATCGGCCGCGAGCTCGACCGCGAAAAGCTGGAAGTCAGCTTCAAGGCGTGCGAGGCGTCCGCCTGATGCCGACTGTCGCTCCGCTTGATATCGACGGCCACGTTCTGGCTGTCGAATTTTTAGGTGACACCCCAATCTTCGCCAGCGCCGCCGGCGCGATCCACCGCCTGGAAGGCGGCGAGAAGATCACCGAAGCTCATCATGGGATGCTGACCTGCATCCGCGACCCCCATAGCGAGAGCCTGATTTCGGGCGGCGAGGATGGCAAGGTCCTGCGGATCGCATCCGACGGCAGCACGACGGTACTGGCCGAAGCGCCACGCAAATGGATCAGCCAGCTTGCCGCCGGTCCGCAGGGCGCCGTCGCCTACTCCTATGGCAAGAGCACTTTCGTGCGGCTCTCCGACGGGACGACGAAAGAGTTTCCGGAAGAACGCACCGTCGAAGGCATCGCCTTCGCTCCCAAGGGCCTGCGCATTGCGGTTGCCCGCTATAACGGCGTATCCCTGCACTGGGTCGGCATGAGCGCCCAGCCGGTCAATCTGGAATGGAAGGGCGCCCACACGAGCGTCACCTTCTCGCCGGATGGTCAGTTCATCGTCACGACCATGCAGGAAAATGCGCTGCACGGCTGGAAGCTGGATACGAAGCCCGGCACTGAGGCCCGCCATATGCGCATGACCGGCTATCCCGCCAAGGTGAAGTCGCTCTCCTGGTCCAACAAGGGCAAATGGCTTGCCTCGTCGGGCGCACCGGCCGCGATCGTCTGGCCCTTCCAGGGCAAGGACGGCCCGATGGGCAAAGCGCCGCTGGAGCTCGGCACCCGCGCCAACATCATGGCAACTTCAGTGAAATTCCACCCCGTCGAGGATATTCTCGCCATCGGTTTCATCGATGGTATGATACTGGCGGTGCGCATCGGTGACGCCAAGGAAGCGCTCTTGCGCCGGCCGGGCAAGGGTGCGATCACATCGATGAGCTGGAGCAAGTCCGGCAAGCTACTCGCCTTCGCCTCCGAAGCCGGCGATTGCGGTGTTGTGGATATCTCCGGTTAAAGCAATTCCAGGAAAAGTGCGCAGCGGTTTTCCGTCCGGAATTGCGTGAAAACAATGAGATGCAGAAAGACAGGATCATGCCTCAGTCAGGAACGGCAATCGCCGAAAATTCTCCTGCCCTAGCCGAAAACGTCTGGGACGTGACCCGCTGCGAAGCCGCCGAACTGGCGGCGCGCGAGCCGACGCTTGCACCGCTGCTGCAGGCGCAATTGCTTGCCGGAAGCTCCAATGCCAAAAGCCTTGCCAACGTGCTGGCCGCCCGGCTCTGCGTCGTCAGGATCGAGCATGGTGACATGCTTTCGCTGCTGTCCGACGTGTTGGCGCGATATCCCGCCATCCTGCGGGCAACCGAAGCGGACCTCGTCGCGGTGCGAACCCGCGACCCCGCCTGCACCACCTACCTGCACGCGCTTCTCAATCTGAAGGGCTTCCACGCCTTACAGACGCACCGCATCGCCCATGCGCTCTGGACGGAAGGCCGCAAGGAAATTGCGAGCTGGCTCTCCAATCTCGTCTCGCTCGTCTTCGGCCCGGATATCCATCCGGCGGCGAAGATCGGCACCTCGATCATGCTCGACCATGGCTCCGGCATCGTCATCGGCGAGACTGCCGTCATCGAAGATGAGGTCTCCATCCTGCAGAACGTCACGCTCGGCGGCACCGGCAAGGAAAGCGGCGACCGTCACCCGAAGATCCGCCACGGCGTGATGATCGGCGCCGGCGCCAAGATCCTCGGCAATATCGAAGTCGGCGCCTTCAGCAAGGTTGCCGCCGGCAGCGTCGTGGTGAAGCCCGTGCCGCCGCATTGCACCGTTGCAGGCGTCCCGGCTGTGGTCGTCCGTATTCACCGGGCCGACGAGATCCCGGCCGAGACGATGGACCAGAATATCTGATTTCACCTGAATGAAGGACTGTGGCTACCTCATGCTGAGGAAGCCCAAGGGCCGTGTCGAAGCACGAGGAGGGTGAGGAAACACCCCGCTGGCAGTCCGTGACATAAGGTAGCACTGTAAACGCTCCGGACAGGCGTCTCGTACCGTTCTGCATCCAGCACAGCAGAATCAAGTGCTTGCCGGAGATGCCATATCAATGACGCAATCGCCTGTCCGCGCCCTTCATGGAACTGTCATACTCCATTGATAGCTCGAAAGGGTTCTCTAAGCTCGGCGTGGCGCAAATGCGCCGGAGCAATGCCCCCACTCGAAGAGGATATGATGATGACCCGTCTTTCACGTCGCGCCGCCCTTGTCGCCGGCAGCGCGCTTGGCCTTGTTTTGCTCTGTTCCGCCTCCGGTGCCGCTGACCTAAACCCGGCTCCGAATACCGCGACCCCCATCAAGCATCTTGTCGTGATCTTCCAGGAAAACGTCTCCTTCGACCATTATTTCGCGACCTACCCCAAAGCCGCGAATGTCGACGGCGAGCCGGCATTCAAGGCGGCCGACAACACGCCGACAGATATCAACACGCTCGCCAATGCCGGCCTTCTCGATACCAATCCGAACAAGACCAACACGGCAAACGGCGCCGATGCGGCAGCCCCCTTCCGGCTCGATCGTACGCAGGCGGCAACCCAGTCACAGAACCATGGCTATACCGCCGAACAGGCCGCCTACAACAACTTCGCCATGGACCTTTTCCCAGCCAATACCGGCCGTGGCACCAAGGGTGCCGCTGGCGCATTCGGAACCAAGGGCCAGGTCATGGGCTATTATGACGGCAACACCGTCACGGCCCTTTGGAATTATGCCCAGCACTATGCGCTGAACGACAATTCCTTCTCCACCAATTTCGGCCCCTCGACCCCCGGCGCGCTGAACCTGATTTCCGGTCAGACCAATGGCGCCATCCTGCCGCCCGGCTATACGCTGGAAAGTGACGGCACCTATTCCAAGGGCCGCATCGTGCCCGACGGCAATGGCGGCTGGACCGCGATCAGCGACTTCGATCCGACCGGCGACGTCTGCTCGGTCGGGCAGACGGCACTGATGTATGGCAAGAACATTGGCGACATGCTGAACGAGCACAAGATCACCTGGGGCTTCTTCGAAGGCGGCTTCGACCTCTCGCTAACCAACCCGGACGGCACGACGGGCTGCAAGCGCGCGACCACGTCGACCGTCACCAAGGTCAACTACAGCGACTACATTCCGCATCACCAGCCGTTCCAATATTATGCCTCGACCGCCAACCCGACGCATGCACGCCCGTCTTCCGTGGCAGCCATCGGCACGACCGATGCGGCAAATCACCAGTACGACGTGACCGACTTCTATGCGGCACTGAAGAACGGCAACATGCCGACGATCAGCTTCCTGAAGGCGCCCGCCTATCAGGACGGCCATGCCGGATATTCCGACCCGCTCGACGAACAGGAATTCGTAACTGAGGTGGTCAACACCGTTCAGAATTCGCCGGATTGGAAGGACACCGCCGTCATTATCCTCTACGACGATTCCGACGGCTGGTATGACCATGCCCACGCTGTCGTCAATCCGTCGAAGCTCCCGGTCAAGGGCTACGACGTCCTGAACGGCGACAGCTGTTCCACCGGTACTGCCCTGCCTGGTGTCAACGGCCTGCCGGCGCAGGGACGTTGCGGTTATGGCACACGCCAGCCGCTGCTCGTCATCTCGCCCTATGCCAAGGTCAACTTCGTCGACCATACGCTGACCGACCAGACCTCCGTCATGCGTTTCATCGAAGACAACTGGATGGCCGGCGCCCGTCTCGGCGGCGGTTCCTTCGATGTGCTCTCGGGCTCGCTGAACACCATGTTCGACTGGTCCAAGGGTGACGCGCCAAAGCTCATCCTCGATCCGAAGACCGGCAACCAGGCATCGTAAATCCATAAGGGAGACGGAAATGCCCCTGACCTACCGCCGTCTCCTGTCGCTCCTCGCGCTCGCGGGCCTCTCGCTCGCGGGTGCGGCTGTCGGCATGGCAAACGAACCGGCCGCCAGTGCTTCGACAACTGATGGCTATGATGACCGGGTACCGCTGAGCGCGGTGGCCCAGCTCGGCAAACGATTGTTCTTCGATCAGTCGCTCTCCGGCGGCGGCGAGATATCCTGCGCCACCTGCCATGATCCGGCCAACCACTATGCGCCGGCCAATGGCCTCGCCGTCCAGCTCGGTGGCCCGCATCTCGATCGGCCGGGCATTCGCGCGGTGCCGAGCCTCGCCTACAAAATGTCGACGCCTTCCTTCTCGATCGGAGAAGAGAGCGCTGCCGACGAAGCGGCGGAAGCCTCGCCGATGACCGAAGCATCGGGTGTGGCTCTCGCCAATGCCCCCGCCGCCGTCACCGGCCCGCTGACCGCCCAAGCGGTCGTCAAGGCCGAAGCGGCAGCCGCAGTAAACCTCGTGCCGCAGGGCGGCATGTTCTGGGATGGGCGCGTCGATTCGCTGGAGGAACAGGCCCTGCAGCCGATGATCTCGCCCTTCGAAATGGCGAATGCCGATGCGGCCACCATCTATGCCAAGCTAAAAGAGAGTTACGGCAAGGAGATTTCGGCGCTCTTCGGCGACAATATCCTCAACGATCAGGACATGACGATCTCCGAGATCAGCTTCGCGCTCGCCCGCTATCAGATGGAGGAAAACTCCTTCCATCCCTATACCAGCAAGTACGATTACTATCTGCGCGGCAAGGCAGTGCTGACGGATGCGGAAGCGCGGGGTCTGAAACTGTTCGACGATGCGAACAAGGGCAATTGCGCCTCCTGCCACCTCGACAAGATGACCGGCGA
Organism: Rhizobium centroccidentale; assembly: GCF_030182565.1. Classification (NCBI taxonomy): domain Bacteria; kingdom Pseudomonadati; phylum Pseudomonadota; class Alphaproteobacteria; order Hyphomicrobiales; family Rhizobiaceae; genus Rhizobium; species Rhizobium centroccidentale. The sequence goes on from NZ_JAQJCG010000006.1 coordinate 259,372, forward strand.
TGGGCAAATGCCGAACTTCACCGATTTCGAGTTCGAGGCGCTCGGCGCACCGCGCAATCCGGCCATTCCAGCCAATGCCGATGCGCATTACTACGACACCGGCATTTGCGGACCGCTGCGCAACGACACCTATTCCGCCCAGCAGCAGAATTGCGGGCTGTTCAAAACGCCGACGTTGCGCAATGTCGCTACCCGTCACGTTTTCTTCCACAATGGCGTCTACCGCACACTGGAGGATATCACCCGCTTCTACGTCAAGCGCGATACCAATCCGGCGGAAATCTATCCGAAGGATGCAAGCGGCAAGGTGCTGAAATATGATGACCTGCCGGCGCAGTATCAGGCCAACATCGACGTCATCGACGCGCCGATGAACCGCAAGCCCGGCGATACCCCGGCGCTCAGCGACACCGAGATCGCCGATGTCGTCGCTTTCCTGAAAACGCTGACGGATGGATACGATCCGGTAAGGGACAGTGTGAAGGCAGCCAAATAAAAGGCCTCCGTCCGGACGGGCGGAAGCCTTATGATACTTTGGGATGTTCGGGCGCTTTATGCAGCCTTTGCTATCGGCGGCTGGGCCAGTTTGCGGCCGCTGGCGACAATCAGGCCGGCAGCACTGTCGAGCCAGCCATCCTTAAGCTCGAGAGCCAGGAAACGATCCCGCTGAAATGGGCCCGGCATGACAAGGTGGCGCGTCTTTGCGGCAAAGAAGCCGAAACGCTCGTAGTAAGGCGCATCGCCGACGAGCAGGATCGCGCCATGACCGCGCTTTTTGGCTTCCAGGATGGCGGCGCGCATCAGCGCCGAGCCGATGCCCTTGCCTTCATAGGCGGGATCGATCGCCAGCGGACCGAGCAGCAGCGCGTCGACCGGACGCGTTTCGCGATCGACACCGGCTTCGACGTTCCAGAGGCGGACCGTGCCGATGACATGGCCGGCGCGATCACGCGCGACCAGTGCCAAGCCCTCGGCCGGAACACGGCCCTGGCGCAGCTTTTCCGACGACTTCTTGCGGCGGTCGGGACCCATGGCGCGATCCAGCAGGTTTTCGCGCGCAACGACATCGCCTGCATTTTCCAGGTCGAGAGTAAATGTGGACGGCGCAAAGAATGCGCGGACAGAATCAAGAACAGCGGCCATCTTGGCCTCCCGTGCCCAATACCGTTATCAGCGGTGGTGACGAACTATTGTGAGGGTGCCGCCCCGGCTGGCTACGGGAGCGGCGATATCGGACTCAGCCGGCGCTGAGATTTTTCCTTGGCATGATCTGATCCGAAAACCGCTTCGCACTTTTCGGGATACATGCCTTAGATAATGTAAGCCTTCAGAGGATCGAAACCGTTGAACGCCACAGCCGAGTAGGTCGTGGTGTAGGCGCCGGTGCCTTCGATCAGGACCTCGTCGCCGATGGTGAGCGACACCGGCAGCGGATAGAGGTTCTTCTCATAGAGCACGTCGGCCGAATCGCAGGTCGGGCCGGCGATCACGCATGGCTCCATCTCGTCGCCGTCGCGCGTCGTGCGGATCGGGTAGCGGATCGCCTCGTCCATGGTTTCGGCCAGACCGCCGAACTTGCCGATGTCGAGGAAGACCCAGCGAGCGGCGTCGTTGTCCGACTTCTTCGAAATCAGGACGACTTCAGCCTTGATCACGCCGGCATTGCCGACCATGCCGCGGCCCGGCTCGATGATCGTGTGCGGGATCTGGTTGCCGAAATGGGCGCGGAGAGATGCAAAGATCGCCTTGCCATAGGCTTCGGCCGAGGGAACGTCGCGCAGGTACTTGGTCGGGAAACCGCCGCCCATGTTGACCATCTGCAGGTGGATGCCCTGCTTGGCGAGCGAGACGAAGACGCGCTTGGCATCGGCAAGAGCATCGTCCCAGGCATCGACCTTAGTCATCTGCGAGCCGACGTGGAAAGACACGCCGTAGGATTCCAGACCCAGCTGATGCGCGTAGACGAGAACGTCGACGGCCATCTGCGGGACGCAGCCGAACTTGCGCGACAGCGGCCATTCCGCACCTTCGCCATCGGTCAGGACGCGGCAAAACACGCGGGCGCCGGGCGCGGCACGGGAAATCTTCTCGACTTCCTCGTGGCTGTCGACGGCGAAGAGGTTGATACCAAGTGCATGCGCACGGGCGATATCGCGCTCCTTCTTGATGGTGTTGCCGTAGGAGATACGCTGTGCGGTCGCGCCGGCATCGAGCGCCATTTCGATTTCGGCGACGGACGCGCAATCGAAGTTGGAGCCGAGGCTTGCGAGCAGACGCAGCACTTCCGGAGCCGGGTTGGCCTTGACGGCATAATAGATGGCGCTGTCCGGCATGGCATGACGGAAGGCGTGAAAATTGTCGCGGACGACATCGAGATCGACCACCAGGCAAGGACCGTCCGGACGTCGGGTAGCGAGGAAATCGCGAATACGTTGCGTGGTCATGTCAATTCCCTTTCAATTCCAAAGGCTCCGGGGAAAACCCAGAGGACAAAGGGCGACGCTCACTCGCTCAGGAACCAGCCGGTGGAGACCCCGGTACCGTGCAAATGCGCGAAGCGCGGATGATGAACCAGTGCCGCAAGCGGCGCTAATTCGCTTTGTCTGCCATGGATTGGAGGGAATATCCCAACCGCACTTCCGGCAATGAAGGTGTGCCTCTTCAGTATCCCCGGCTGATGGAAAGCCGGGAGAGAACAAAAAGGCCCGCACCGTCGTTGCTTCAGATGTCCTCGCATTTTTCGGTTGGCCGAAATAGCGACTGGAGGGGTTAGTTCCAGGTACCTTACCGATTTTCTCACCACATCGAGGATCGGCGGACACCCACGGGCACGTGCGACTTTGGGCTGATCGGGAAATAGGAATATTCGCCGTAATAATCAAGAAATTTTTTCAGCCATGCCCGAAAAAAATAATTGAACAAATCGGCCCGTTTTGTTCAACATCCAGAAACAGTTAACGGGAGGCTTCGCCATGGATACTTTGACCCGGATTCGCGCCTTTATCGACGTGGTCGAAGCCGAGGGATTTTCGGCAGCTGCCCGCAAGACCGGCCGCTCCAAGGCGCTGCTGTCGAAATATGTCCGCGAACTGGAAGACGAGCTGGGCGCGCTGCTCCTGAACCGCACCACGCGCCAGTTCTCCATGACGGAGGCCGGCCATACCTATTATCGTACCGCCTCCGATATCCTGAAGGAGATCGACAATCTCGCCGACCTCGTGCGTGAGAACAATCAGCAGCTCAAAGGTCGGCTGCGTGTTTCCGTACCGCGCACCTTCGTCGACGCCGATGTCGGACAATCGCTGATCGACTTCGCCAAGGAGAATCCCGATCTCTCGCTGGAAATCGCCGCCGACGACCGTTTCGTCGACCTGATCGAGGAAGGCTTCGATGTCGCCGTGCGCATCACTAAGCTCGAAGACTCCGGCATGATCGCCCGCAAGATCTCCGACTTCCGCATCCATCTCTGTGCAACGCAAGCGTTCCTCGATCGCTATCCGACGCTGGAGCATCCGACCGATCTGGCGCAAGTGCCCTTCATCATCGATACCAACACCCGCTCGCAGGGCAATATCCGCTTCGTGGATGCCGACAGCACCACCTTCAACGTCGCCATCAACGGCACGCTCGAAGTCAACAGCCCGCATGCGACTCTGCGCGCGGCTCTCGCCGATCTCGGCGTCGCCATCATCCCGGATTTCATTGGCCGCAAGGCAATCGAAAACGGAGAGCTGCTGACACTGTTCAACGATTATCTGCCAACCGATCGCGGCATCTATGCCGTCTATCCACATCGCCGCTACCTCCCGGCAAAGGTGCGTATCTTTGTGGACTACCTGCACAACTGGTTTCGCAAGAACGGCTGAACGGGCAAGGTTGCCTGGCCGGTCCCAATTCCGTCTCATTTCCTGACCAGAAAACGAAGTGAATCAATGCTCGCGAAATCTATCGGACGCATGAGAAAATCCACGACCGCCTATGCTGTTGCCCTCACCGGCGGCCTGTTGCTTGCGCCGGCCGCAGCATCGGCGCATCCGCATATTTTCGTGGAAGCCCGTCTGGAAGTGCTGGCCGGCGCGGATGGCAATGTGCACGAACTGCGCAATGTCTGGCGGTTCGACGAAGTGTTCTCCTCCTCCGTCCTCATGGATTTCGACAAGAACACCAATCTGAAACTCGATCCCGACGAGCTGAAAGAGGTTGGCAAGACGGTGCGCGAGTCTCTGGCAGACTACGATTATTATGCGAACCTGACGCTCAACGGCAAAGTGATCAAGGTGAACAAGCCCGATGTCATCAATGTCGACTTCCGCGACGGCCAGCTGCTGATGTTCTTCGCCGTCAAGCCGGCCGAGCCGATGCCGCTCGCCAAGGGCAACACGCTGAGCTTCGGTATCTACGACCCGACGCTCTATACCTCGATCGATTTCCCGAGCGACAATGAATTGGTGACAGAGGGCGACGCCTTCAAAAGCTGCACACATAAGGTCGTCCGGCCCAATCCGGATGAGGTCATCGCCGAGAACAAGTCCACCTTGACGGATGCCTTCTTCAACGATCCGACGGGAACGACCATGTCGAAGCTCTTCGCAACGCGGATAGATGTGCAATGCTGATTTCTAGGTTAGGGAAGCTTGTGCCAGCCGTAGCTATCGCCCTTTTGGCGGCAGCCAGTTTTGGCCATGCCGCTGGCTCGCCGCTCGGCATCGGCACGGCCGAGCCGAGTTTCCAGCCGATGGGCGGGCCGCTTGCGCCGATCTTCCTCTATGTGAACTACGAGCAGCAGGCTTTCTATCGTGCGCTCACCAAGTCCATCGAAGCCATGCGCCAGGACCCATGGCAGCTCTGGACGCTGATCGGCCTCTCCTTCGCCTATGGCATCTTCCATGCCGCCGGCCCCGGCCACGGCAAGGCGGTGATTTCCTCCTACATGGTCGCCAATGAGATCGAGCTGAAACGCGGGATCGGGATTTCCTTCGTCTCGGCGCTCATTCAGGGGCTCGTCGCCGTCCTTGTCGTCGGCGCCGCCTACTTCGTCCTGCGCGGTTCCGGCATCACCATGACGATGGCGACCAACGCCATGGAGATCACCAGCTTCGTCATGGTCATCCTCTTCGGCAGCTGGCTCTTGTTCCGCAAGCTGCGGGCGATGATGCAGAGCCGGGCACAGCGTCAGGAAATGCAGCTTGCGACATCGGCCGGGCCAATCAGCCTCTCGCTGTTCGAGGGAGCAGCTACAGGCACGGATTCAGCAAGAGGTTTTGCGCGCAGCAGCACCACTATGCCCGCTGCCGGCGGCTATCAATGCTATGATCCCGCCCATGCGACCGGCGACGGCGCTTACTGCGAGACCTGCGGCCACGCCCATCTTCCCGATCCGAAGATGTTGTCGAACGAAAAATTCAGTGCCCGCGAGGCATGGTCCGCCATCGCCGCCGTCGGACTGCGCCCCTGCTCGGGCGCACTGCTGGTCATGACCTTTTCGATGCTGAACGGGCTCTATCTCGGCGGTCTGCTGTCCGTGCTGGCCATGTCGATCGGCACGGCGCTCACCGTCTCGCTGCTTGCCATCATCGCCGTCTTCGCGAAAGGCACCGCCGTCCGCTTCACCGGCAAGGGCTCGAGACTTTCGGTTTGGGTGAGCAACGGCATCGAAATTCTCGGCGCGCTACTCGTCATCTGCACAGGCGTCATCCTGCTCGGCGCCTCGCTGCAGAACTGAGCGATTTCCGGAAGAGTTCGGGAGAGCCTTACGTTAGAGCGTTTCATGTTTTGTTTGAAGCGTATCCTGCATTGACAAGATAATTGGTGCACTCGTCTGGACTGATTGTCTGGACGAGTGAGCCGAGATATC
>NZ_JAQJCG010000051.1:0-4024 GCF_030182565.1 Rhizobium centroccidentale
GGCTGGATACTCGTAAAGCTCCCGCTTCATCGCCCCCGGCATCTGCACCAGCGAAGGCGTGGTTGTGCCCGGCACCATCTGCGGCGTCTCGAAATTCCAATCGGCGCCGGCGCGCTCGAGTAGAGACCCGTAAAAAACTACTCAAACGTTAACCAATTTTCACCTTGCACCAGTAGGCCATTATGCTCACAGGAGTCGCCGACTCGCGCGACTTTTCTGCCACCGATTTTAGCGACTAACGAACCACCTGTGATTGCAGCCGTTGTTTGCGCGCCGGTACACAGGCACTTGTCCCCAGCTGTGGCGATGGGAATGCCGTTTACCTTTACGAAGTTCTGACTTGTGGACTGTATCGGCCCCCCGATATGCGGTTTCGGTCCCGGATCGCACGCAGGGCAGGTATGCATTTGACCTTTAAGTGTTACAGGACTTCCCATAGTTATGTCTTCCTATGCAAAATAAATCTGTCCGACCATGGTTAGACCATCCTAATGTTGCTTTGCTGACAAAGTAACACACAATCTCGCCTCTCGGATGAAATTTGCGGGTGAACACGATATGCTGGGAGTAACTTTTCCTGTCTAATATTCACTTTAGCGAGCGTATGGATGAGGGCATGATGCTCTGCGTCAATGATGGTCCAAGCCTTGCGAAGCTCTAAGGTGGAGATGACTGCCTGCAATGCTTCCACCGCAAGTCCGTTTCCACTTCTAGCTGGAGCCAAAAGCCCGCCCAATTCATCGTCCAATCCAACTTGGATAAAACCGATAGGATTGCGCGGATCTAAGCGGTCAGCACCCACGTAAGTACGCAATCCTTGCTCCCATGCTTCTCGCCATTCTACAATTACAAAAAAGGTATCTGCAATGTCAGTAACGGGAGGATACGGGCTAAATCGGCAAACCTCTGGGTTAGACAGAAGTGCATGCAACCCTGGCCCGTCCGAATGAACTGGCGTCCGTAAAATCAGACGCGGTGTCTCTATTCGGCGAATATCCAAAGGGCTAGAAGATGTCGAAGTTTGTGTTTCGTATGACATTACCGTTCCAAACAATTTATTTAGCTGGCCACCATACAAAAGCACTACGCAAGTTTGCTTAAACGACTAAGAATCTTGTGCGTGTGAATTGCCCCGCCTGGCTTTATAATTTCAAAACGATCATCTTCTCCGGGGATTAAACAAAGCTTTATTGCATAACTATTCTCTCCGTATTCTTTCTTTCCGGCGCTCTCGATTTCCCACGTGCCTTCTCCAGGCAATACCTCATAAATTAAGCTATATGGTCCATTATCAATATTTACTGATTCATAATAAAATACAGAACCAATATAGACAGGAGTCTCGTGAATATTAAATGGAACGCGCAAACAGGAAATCGCATCTGGAGAGACAGAAAACGTACTTATTATCTCAACATCAACACGGCATATAAATGCGTGCTCTGGAACACCGAGACTAATAATTCCAGGAGACCAAGCAAAGCCTTGGTCAAGTTCATCGTCACCCCAAATATGGCCGGGGCGATTGACGGAAGGCAAGTAAACAATCAGTTGCCCGTAGTTAATCATGACGCTAAATGTTGCAAGCATTTCTATGGTCCTGTTATAAGTGTAATTCTACAGCCTGCTGGTAACCCCTTTACATTCGCCCCTATTATGCCGCCTGATACCCTGTTATCGCGCCAATCGATATTTCTAACGCTGGCATGTCCACCATTCTCCATAAATGCAGCTGGAGGATATTCGTCCGGTTCCATACCGCTGTATCGAGGAACGCCGCTGGTTGAAGCTGCACGCCGTGCCTTTGCGGCGATTGGGTTTGCATCATAGGTCAAAACACTAGGAAAGCCCATTCGTTGCGCATCATCGATATGCTTGGCGGATTCAGGAGCACTAGAATACGGAATTACAATGGTTTTTTGGCAACAATTCCCAGTTGCGCACGATTCTGCAGCTGTTGCGGAAAGCTGCTTTGCTAATGCTTGAACTTTTTTTAGTCGCTCTTGCAACTCTCCGGGTGCAAGCGCTGGAACGGCTCCTGTAGCAGTCGAGTTAACTGGTGTATCTCCACTTAAAAGAAGGCCAGTTCCTACGACAGCTGCACCACCTACAAGAACACTGGTGGAGATACCCGTGCCTGCTGCAGCCCCGCCTCCAAGAGCAATGGCGCCGCCTCCCGCACCCGCTAATATGGGAGCTCCAAGTATAGGCATTAGCCCACCTCTTCCATTGAATCCACTAGGCGACTCATCTGGTGAAGAAGTATCTCCACATTCTCGTCGGGTGTGCCTGGACCTGATTGTATAAACCGCCGGATTTCCGGCTGGCTTTCAAATCGGTCTCCACTGGAAAGCATCAAAAACCCCCAAATGCTCAGCGACCGTTCTTGAGTAAGCCCCAGTTGATTGCCAGACGCCTCATACCGCAAGATGCGCTCGTCCAGTCCTTCTTGAGTCATGCTCGCTGTTTGCTCGGGGGCCATGGCTTTAAGAATTGACGACATTCGGTCGCAGTATGCTGTACGGCGATTGGCGTGAAGCGCGCTGAGCTGATCTGCACCAAGCACCAGCATTCCTCTAGGCGTTTTTGGCGAGTCCTTTGGTCTCAGCGCGCGCTTGGGCCCACCAGGGGTGTTTATAAGAACGGCGGTAGCGGGACCGAAAACACGTACAAGCTGTTCTGTCGTAAGTAAGGGTATGACGGTGCTTAGCACACTTGGGTCCCAATGGCGAAACAGAACACGCTCGTACTTGATCGCCAAATCAGATGATTCAGCATTCGGAAGAAAACGTTCGTCAGGGATGCGAATTTCATTAATCGTTCGCAGGTGCCGCCACAGCGCTTGCTCGCCCTCTGGGCACAACCAGAACACTGCGCAGGGTTTATCGAGCGCCAGCTCCTCAATCTGCTCCCTAGCCCGGCGGTTATTCAAGGGAACAAGCCACGGCCCGTCACGACGCATGTTCTCGTCGCCACCCTTTAGAAATAATGAACGACCGCTAATGTCTGCATCGGCAAGCTCTTCTTCGAGGTCATCAAAGTATCCGCCATCAAGCACAGCAAACAACGGCCCTTGCATGTGGTCAAGAGCTGCTCGAAACCTTCGAGCGCGAGCTACATCATCTATCTCGTCTGAAAGTGGTGTTTCCATTGTTAATATGCTCGCGCGAACGGCGTCCCAGATTGCGACATCTTGTTGAGACAGGACGCACCCTTGCCGGGGCCGCCTTTCTTGAAGTTGATGCGGTTGCCCTCAATGTCTATCTTGAGAGCATAAAACGTAATGCCCTTTTTATTGATGGTAATGTACCCGCCGGGCGCGGAAAGACGGATTTCATCATCGGCGTAGATTTCCCAAACTTTAGCCTCGCCATGATATTTCTCGCCGGAGACAATTTTGTACAGCTGACCCACCTCGATTGCGATTTTGTCGCCGACAGTCACTTGCTGTTCTTTGCCAACATTGAGAACATGTGTCTGACCGATATTTGTTACCTTGCTCACTCCGATTTGCTCGGCTTTGGCAATGCCGACGGAAGTCGACTGAAACATGCCGATGATCGTATTCATGATCCCCGGTAACGGAAACAAACCAGACGCATCTTCGCCAACGGCCGTTCCCGAACCAGCAAGAGCAGTGCCAGCATCGGAGCGCGGATTACGACCCGAGACCACGCCTTCGCGTGAGGAAAGGCCGCTGGCTCCAAGGAAGCCAAGCGCTGATGAAGCGAGTGTGGTTGCGAAGGCTGCTATACCTGGGCCGCCTCCCGCCAATTGTGCCGCCTGGGTAAGCAACCCCGCCGTCTGTCCCGCAAGCCCCTGCACGCCCGCCATCGCCAAGGCTGCCATCGGCCCGGTGCCGCCCACAACCGTATTCACCGATCCACCGATCTCGTGCTTCTGGTTGCCGCTCACCTCGACCGCACGATTGCCGCCGATGGAGGCGACCTCGTGGCGGTCGACGCGTTTGGTGCGGTCGTTGCGTACGCGCGTCGTCTGGTCCTTCTGCGCGTGGAAGAACATG
>NZ_JAQJCG010000053.1:0-2494 GCF_030182565.1 Rhizobium centroccidentale
TGTGATTAGGCATGGAATAAGGACCCCGCAAATGGGGTGATCGGCGTCCAAACGGGACCCCCATCTGCGATGGGGTTAGAACAGCCTCCGGTTTCATCGGAGGCTTTTTGTTTGGATGCTTATTGTGGAAACAATTCTGAAGATACGACGACTTGCTCACGTGCAGGGCAAGACGATCAAGGCGATCTGCCGGGAACTGGGCATATCGCGGAAAGTGGTGCGGAAGGTTCTGCGCACCGATGAGACGGAATTCAAATACGAGCGGACCCGTCAGCCTCAGCCGAAGCTCGGTCCATGGCGCGATCAGCTCGATGGAATGCTACTTGCCAATGAGGCGAAGTCTTCCCGTGAACGGCTGACACTGATCCGGATATTCGAGGATTTGCGGGACCTCGGCTACGAAGGTGGTTACGACACCGTTCGGCGCTACGCCCGGACGTGGGCGAAGGAGCGCGGGGCCGTGACGGCGGAAGCCTACGTGCCACTCTATTATGCGCCGGGCGAGGCCTACCAGTTTGACTGGAGCCACGAGATCGTTGTGCTGAACGGCGTGACGACGACAGTGAAGGTGGCGCATGTCCGGCTCTGCCACAGTCGGATGATGTATGTGAGAGCCTACCCGCGCGAGACGCAGGAGATGGTCTTCGACGCCCATGACAAGGCGTTTGCCTTCTTCGGCGGAGCCTGCACGCGCGGCATCTACGACAACATGAAGACGGCCGTGGAGACGGTCTTTGTTGGCAAGGAGCGGCAATATAACCGCCGCTTCCTTCAGATGTGCAGCCATCACCTGATAGAGCCGGTGGCCTGCACGCCGGCGTCAGGGTGGGAGAAGGGCCAAGTCGAGAACCAGGTCAATCTGGTGCGGGAAAGGTTCTTTACGCCGCGGCTGCGCTTCAAATCCTACGACGAGATGAATGGTTGGCTGCTGGACAAATGCATCACCTACGCCCGCGCTCACAAGCATGTCGATCAAACCGAGCGCACGATCTGGGAAGTGTTTGACGCGGAGCGGCCGCACCTGGTCAGTTATCCCGGCAAGTTCGACGGCTTCCACGCGGTGCAGGCCTCGATTGGCAAGACCTGCCTCGTGCGTTTCGACAACAACAAATACTCGGTGCTGTCCACGGCGGTCGGCCGCCCGGCCGAGATACATGCCTATGCCGATCGCATCGTCATCCGGCAAGATGGCGTCGAGATCGGCCAGCACGAGCGCTGCTTCGGCCGAGGCGAGACGATCTATAATCCATGGCATTACGTTCCAGTCCTGACCCGAAAGCCGGGAGCATTGCGCAATGGCGCGCCGTTCCACGATTGGGTTTTGCCTGCCGCCATGGAGAAGGTGCGCCGCCGGCTGAAGGCCATGCATGACGGCGACCGGCAGATGGTGTCGATCCTCGAATGTGTCGGCCTGGACGGGCTCCCCGCCGTCGAAGCGGCCTGCCAGGAGGCGCTCGATCAGGGCGTGTTCTCGGCCGCCGTCATCATCAACATCCTGGCCCGCAAGCGTGATCCGCAGCCGGCTGCCATCCTTTCCATTCCCGATGCGCTTCGCCTGACCCATGAGCCTCTGGCCGATTGCGCCCGTTATGACAGCCTCAGGAGGGCAAGCTGATATGGAACGATCCCAAATCCTTGACATGATGGGTACGCTGAAGCTGTTCGGCATGCGCAGCGCCTATGACGAGATCATGGCCACCGGCATCAAGCGCCAACACGAACCACCCCGCATCGTCGGTGACCTGCTGCAGTCGGAGATCGCCGAGAAGCAGGCCCGGTCCATCAAATACCAGATCACCGTCGCCAAGCTGCCGCTGGCCAAGGATATCGACGACTTCGACTTCACCGACACGCCGGTCAACGAAGGGCTGGTGCGCCAGCTCGCGACCGGGGCCTTCCTCGCCGAGCAGCACAACATCGTTCTGGTCGGCGGGACCGGCACGGGAAAGTCCCACCTGTCCATTGCGCTTGCCCGCGCCTTGATCCGCAACGGCGCACGCGGTCGCTTCTTCAACGTCGTCGACCTCGTCAACCGGCTTGAGACAGAAGCACGTAGCGGAAAGCAAGGGCGGCTTGCCGACTTCATCACCAGGCTCGACTTCGTCATCATGGACGAGCTCGGTTATCTCCCATTCGCTCAGGCCGGCGGTCAGCTTCTCTTCCACCTGATCAGCAGGCTCTACGAGCGCACTTCGATCATCGTCACCACCAACCTGGCATTCGGCGAATGGCCGGCCGTCTTCGGCGACGCCAAAATGACCGCCGCTCTGCTCGACAGGCTCACCCACCATTGCGAGATCGTCGAAACCGGAAATGAATCCTGGCGCTTCAAGAACCGTTCTCAAAGCTAAAGCCGAAAAGACAAACAACCCGCGCCCGCAGGCCACTGCGCTAAATGGAAAGCTCCGGGCCTACGCGCGCTGACCCCATGCAACCATAGGGAGGGGTTCCTTTTGGGAGCCGATAAGGGGTCCCGTTACGACGCCGATTGACA
>NZ_JAQJCG010000055.1:0-1570 GCF_030182565.1 Rhizobium centroccidentale
ATCAGTATTCATATTAGCAAGCATGAACGTAAAAATTTTGTATTGCGTTGCTGATAGCCCTTTAACACGGCATAAATCACGGATATACAGCTTCACGAACTCCGGCTCTTCCAAAATTACGCCAGTTTTTTGATCTAAAAATTTCGCTCCCATTCTCACCTCGCAGGTAATTTAGTTACCGTTTTATCGGTATCTTATGTATGTTCCACAACCGAGTAAATACTTTTTTTCCGGTATTTGATTAGCAACAAAAACAGTATTCCGGTATTTGAAATACCGCTGAGCGGTATTTCAACCTCCGCTCAGCGGTAAAAACTTTCCCGCTGAGCGGTATATCTATTCCCGCTGAGCGGTATTTAGTTTGCCTCTAGGCCTTGTCACACCTGATTTTCCTATCTGTCTGTGAATCTATCTTAGATCTCGTGCGTAAGTGCACTATGCCAATACTGGTTCCCTTCCGCTTCCTCGCCCACTCGCGAGCCTAGCGGCTCGGTCGCTGGGGCTGCGGCGAGCGGTGCCACCTCTCGCATATCGTTGACGATCCCGATTTGATCTCAGGCGATCGAGTCGCTGGCCACCGGTTAAACGCGCTCAAAGCCTCCCAGACGCACAAAACGGGGGTTAAATGCCCGTCAGGGCATGGAAGGCGCGAAAAACGCTTACAGAGGCTCTCAGGAGGTCAGGCGCGCCGATACCCCTAACCAGGGGCTTTCAGGTCGCTAGGAACCGCGTCAGCCCCCTGCAAAGCCTATTTGCACGGCACAGGCAGCTATTCGGCTGGTTGGTGGTCGTAGACCGTCGGTGTTACAGCGATGGGGGTCTGGGGTTCTCCCCAGACGGTTTCCGGTTGCGCTCAAGGCGCTGCCGGAACCGTGGCGGCGCGGTCGTTCTGGGGATCGGGGAGCAAAAACAAGCAAGGGATTTTGAGGCGGCAAAAGAGCAATGCAGGATAGACAATCATGGTCAAAACGTTAACACGTAGCCCCTGATTGTCCGCCTGCCGCTGGCTCAATTTGAAAACATGGCCATGATTCGGCGCTGAATATCACCGTCTTTGTTGACCAGTGTTTTAGTGACAAACGCTGCATGGTTTTTCGTAGTGTTGTATCCCTTCCAGACTTCATGTGGATCGAGGGCATACGCACAAACCTTACCAGCAACGGGGATTCTAACTAATGCATTTTTTGATTCTAAGTAATTGAGCCACCGAATAATTGTGCTTCTGCTAACTCCAAGTTTTTCAGCTAGGAATTGCTGATCCGCAACGACAGCGCCACACGTAGGATCGATATGCTCCGCTAAAAATGAGTACAGCTTCAGTGCTGATATGCCTTGACTATCCTTCAGCAGCTCTCGAACGCGTTCCCAACCTTTTGGGGATACCTGTGTAAACCTTGAATTCTTCTTTGCTTCTTCGAGATCCTCGGTGTTTTTCTTTGCCTCATCTGAAAGTTGTTTCAGTCGTTTTTCTGAATCAATAAACATGATTTTTTCCCTCTGAAAATCCCATGCACTAACGTTGGTTCAAATCTAAGCCATCATGACACATCTGTGCAACACCTTGTTGCGT
>NZ_JAQJCG010000056.1:0-1442 GCF_030182565.1 Rhizobium centroccidentale
TGAATTGACCCCCGAAAGTTGGACACCCAACTTCGGGGGTTTTGCATGTCCAAATACAGCAGCGCATTCAAGCGAGAAGTCATTGAGTATTACGGCAATGGAGAGCGTAGCTACCGGGAGGTAGGTCTGCGCTTCGGGCTTGATTATTCGATGGTGCGGCGGTGGGTCTCCAGCCACGCGGAGCATGGCTTGGCGGGCTTGGCACGTAAACATAGTCACTATGATGCGCAGTTCAGACTATCGGTCCTCGAACGTATGTGGAAAGATGGTCTGTCCCGTCGACAGGCGGCCGCGCTTTTCGACATTCGCAACGCCGGTTGCCTCTCAGTCTGGGAGAGGCAATATGAGCGCGGTGGGCTTGAGGCCCTTGCCCCGCGCCGGAGAGGCAGACCACGATCGATGCCCGAGCCCCCTACCACGGACACCAGCACGGATGGAGCGCAGGATGACGCTGCCAAGAGCCGCGAGGAATTGCTGGCGGAACTGGCCTATCTGCGCATGGAGAACGCCTACCTAAAAAAACTGGAGGCCTTAACGCAGGCGCGTCACGCGCCGAACGGACGCAAGCCGTCCAGGCGTTAAGGCCGCAGCATCCGCTCGACGGGCTGCTGGCGCTTTCGGGCCTGGCGCGTAGCACGTTCTATTATCAGCAGAAGGTGCTCTCCTCCGGCGACCGACATGCGGCGCTGAAGGTGACGATCCGATCGATCTTCGATGAACACAAGGGACGCTACGGCTATCGTCGGGTGACGGCGGCGATCCGTGGCCGCGGAGAGGCGGTCAACCACAAGACTGTCCAGCGGCTGATGGTCGAGATGAGGCTGAAGTCCCTGGTTCGGCCGAAGAAGTACCGCTCTTACAAGGGCCAGGCTGGGCACGTCGCGCCAGATCTCATCCAACGACAGTTCGCTGCCCGGCGCATGAACCAGAAGTGGGCAACCGATGTCACCGAGTTCAAAGTCGCCGGCGAGAAGCTCTTCCTGTCGCCGGTCATGGACCTCCACAATGGCGAGATCATCGCGTATGAGATGGCGAGGCGGCCGATCTTCAAGCTGGTCAGGGACATGCTCAACAAGGCATTGACCAAGCTCCATGACGATGACAGGCCGATCCTGCATTCCGATCAGGGATGGCAATATCAGATGCCAGAATGGAGCCGTATGCTCCAACAAGGCAATGTCGCCCAAAGCATGTCACGCAAGGGCAACTGCCTCGACAATGCCGCCATGGAGAGCTTCTTTGCCACGCTCAAGTCCGAGTTCTTCCATCCCAATCAATTCGACAGCATCGACAATCTGAGAGACGGAATCGAGGAATACATTCGCTACTACAACAACGATCGCATCAGGATGAAACTCAAAGGGCTGAGCCCTGTGAAATACAGGACCCAGCCCTCAAATCATCCCAGCCTATGAACCGTCCAACTTTATGGGGTCAGTTCA
>NZ_JAQJCG010000057.1:0-1418 GCF_030182565.1 Rhizobium centroccidentale
AGCTAGATGGCGTAACGGGCGGAGCCCGCCAGCCAGGTTTGTGGGTCTGGTGGTCGTCCCTCACAATGATGGTGTCGCGGAGTCAGGAAGGGCCTGCTCCATAGCATCGCGGAGAGACGACCATGAAGCAGTATGCCGGCATCGATGTATCATTGGAATACTCAAGTGTGTGCGTAGTGGATGCGGATGGCCGCATTGTGCGTGAAGCAAAGGTACTGAGCGAGCCCGAAGCGCTGATTGCCTGGTTTTGCGAGCACGGCGTGGCGATGGAGCGGATCGGTCTGGAGGCCGGCCCGTTGTCGCAGTGGCTGCATGCCGGCATGACGAGGGCGGGCCTGGCAGTCGAGCTGATCGAGACGCGCCACGTGCGTGCGGCCTTCAAGACGATGCCAGTGAAGACCGACAAGAAGGACGCGCGGGGCATTGCGCAGTTGATGCGGCTTGGCTGGTTCAGGCCAGTCCACTGCAAATCGCTTCCGGCCCAGGAGGTGCGTGCGCTGCTGACCGCACGCAAGCTCATCCAAGGAAAACTTCACGACATCGAGATGAGCCTCCGGGGCATTCTGCGTGGTTTCGGCCTCAAGGTCGGGCCGACCACGCGGCACACCTATGCGGCACGGATCCGCGAGCTGATTGAAGGTCATCCGACCTTGGAGGCGATCACCTTTTCACTGTTGAAGGTGCGCGACGCGCTTATGGACGAATTTGCAGGTTTCGAACGAAGGCTGCGTGGTATGGCCCGTCAGGACGATAATGCGCGGCGGCTCATGACGACACCCGGCGTTGGCGTTCTGGTGGCGTTGACATTTGTGTCGGCCGTTGACGCGCCTGAGCGCTTCCGATCATCCCGAGCGGTGGGGCCGCACTTCGGATTGACGCCGAAGAAGTATCAATCGGGCGAAACCGATTACACTGGTCGCATCTCGAAGATCGGCGATGTCGGCGTACGAACCGCGCTCTACGAGGCGGCCAACGTTATTTTGACCCGGCCGGTCAAAGGCTCGGATCTGAAGACTTGGGCGCTGGCGGTCGCCAGACGTGCGGGTCCCAGAAAGGCGCGGGTCGCATTGGCCCGTAAGCTGGCGGTGGTGTTGCACCACATGCTCAGGGACGGAACCAACTTCATTCCCCACAAGGCGGCAGCAACGACCGCCTGAGCCGGAAGGAGACAGCAAGACAGGCTTTCGGACGGGCACAGCCATCAGCCCACCGGAGCAAGGTCCCTTCGCCGGGACGATGGAGCGGATAGGCCGCTGAACCGCACGCAGCACAACGGTGACTGCGCCCCTCTAGATTGGCCAGCCGGTCCTCAGCAGACCCCATAACGCAGCGGCTCAGCGTCGACTGCGGACAGAAGCAAGCACTCGGCGAGGGATTAAGCTCAAAAGGGATTGACTCGGGAAGGCCCGTTACAGAAG
>NZ_JAQJCG010000058.1:0-1248 GCF_030182565.1 Rhizobium centroccidentale
CGGCGACGGCTCATTACAAACCTCTATCTCTCGATAAAGGCATTGAATCATCAATGTTTCCATACGTCTACAAATATCCGCGCACAGGTCTCCCTAGAGTCTGTCAGGTTTATGTTGAAGCATATCCTGCATGCCTGAGATAGGCGGCGCATTCGCGCGGGCTGAATGCTTGGAGGACTTCACCGCCGCGCCGCGATGTCGCTTCGACGCTACGCTCGTCGGCCTTGCGCAGCAGAGTCTTGAGTTTGGCGAACATCATCTCGATCGGATTGAGATCAGGGCTGTAGGGCGGCAAGAAGAACAGGTGGGCGCCGGCATTGCGGATGGCGTTGCGCGCCGGCTTGCCCTTGTGGCTGCCGAGATTGTCGAGGATGACGATATCGCCGCGATTGAGGGTTGGTGCCAGGCATTGCTCGACCCAGGCGGTGAAAGCGGTGCCGTTGATAGGGCCATCGAGCACGAAAGGCGCGACGATGCGGTCGTGGCGCAGCCCGGCGAGGAAGGTCAGCGTCTTCCAATGGCCATGCGGTATTGCGGCGATCAGCGGCTGCCCACGCTGACACCAGCCGCGGGTGCGCGTCATGTTGGTTTTGACCCAGGTTTCGTCAACGAACACCAGGCGGTCCGGATCAAGTCGATGTTGATGGGTCTTCCAGCGGCTCCGGAACCGCGCCACCTTCGGCCTGTCCTGCTCGCTGGCGATCAGCGTTTTTTTTAAATGTCTTGCCTTCACGGCGCAAGAAACGCCAAACCGTGTCATGAGAGACATGGATGCCTGCCACCTTCAGATCGACGGCAAGCGCCCGCACCGTCCAATCGGCTTTGGCCGCAAGGCGGCGGTGAACCTCATCGGCCGCCGCGCCACACAGCATGGGTTTGACATGCCCACCCATCTTGGCCGGCGCCAAACCACGCCCGGATCGGTCAAGCTGGCCGATCCGCACTGCCGTCGCCGCCGATACCCCAAAGCGCAAGGCGACCGCCCGCACTGTCATGCCCTCGGCAAGTGCGTCGGCAATGCGCTTGCGTAAATCCACGGAAAGAGGTCGCGCCATCGTTGCTGGCCTCCCCACCAGCAATGATGTTGAATCACAACCGAAGCAAAAAGGGAATCCCGTTGCGATTCAGCTTAAAGCTGACCGACTCTAAAGGAGACCTGTGCGCGGATATTTGTAGACGTATGGAAACATTGATGATTCAATGCCTTTATCGAGAGATAGAGGTTTGTAATGAGCCGTCGCCGGATAG
>NZ_JAQJCG010000059.1:0-1237 GCF_030182565.1 Rhizobium centroccidentale
AGCCGCTCCATCTCTTTGGCTTCACGCAATCCCGGACGGAAAACCGCTTGTCTTATGACTTTGTCTCGTTTTAGGCGACAATGGATTGCCGCCTGTGGGCCTGAACACCCACAGGCGGCGGGAGGGGTGGGATCGGGAAACCGCTGGTCTGACAGAACCGTTGCGCAGTAGGATCGCCCCTTTCTTTTCCATGAGGCCTGAACGGATAGCGGGGCTTTGACGGCCCGCATGACAAGCATGGGACACGGAAAAGATGGCTGACACGATAGCACGAACCCTCGGTATCGACATCTCGAAAGATCGCCTCGATGTCCATCTCCTACCGGACGGCATCGACAAGCAGTTCCTCAACGACGCCAAAGGGCTGCGGGCATTGATCCGCTGGCTGTCGCCCTACGCGCCCACCCGCATTGTCTTCGAGGCGACCGGCGCCTACCATCGGCGCCTCGAACGCATGCTGGCAATGGCGAACCTACCTGGCGTCAAGGTGAACCCGCAGCGCCTGCGCGCCTTCGCCAAAGCCTGCGGCCGGCTGGCCAAGACGGATCGCATCGACGCCGGCGTCATGGCTCGGTTCGGCGCAGTGATGGCCCCGGACATCCGGCCGATCCGCAGCCAGGCGCTTGATCTTTTGGCCGAATTGCTGACCGCGCGTCGCGCTCTCGTCAAGGACCGCAGCGCTCTGCTGCATCGGCAGAAGAATGTGACCATCCCCCTGCTGCAGCGCCAGGCCGAGCAGCGGCTGCGGCAGGTCGAGGCTCAAATCGAGGCCGTCGATGCCGAGAGCCGTCGGTTGATCGCCGCCGAGCCGCAATTGCAGCGCCGCTTCGACATCCTCTCCAGCATTCCGGGGATCGGGGCAACCTGCGCCATGGCGCTGATTGCTGACATGCCGGAACTCGGAACGCTGGCCAACAAACAGGCCGCCAGCCTTGCCGGTCTCGCGCCCATCGTGCGACAATCCGGCCAATGGAAGGGCAAAAGCTTCATTCAAGGCGGAAGGATCCAGCTTCGCCGCGCCCTCTATATGCCAGCCCTCGTCGCCATCCGCTTCAATCCGTCCCTCAAGAGCAAATACCAGCAACTCACCGCAACCGGAAAAGCCGCTAAGGCGGCCATCACCGCCATCATGCGAAAGCTAATCGTCCTGGCAAACGCACTCATCCGGGAAGATCGCTTTTGGACGCCTCAACAAGCTTGACTAAGACGGATACTGCGCACTTTTCCTGGAATTGCT
>NZ_JAQJCG010000060.1:0-1179 GCF_030182565.1 Rhizobium centroccidentale
AAATGGCAAAGAGTAAGTTTGAGCGCAATAAGCCGCACGTTAACATTGGTACGATCGGTCACGTTGACCACGGCAAGACGTCCTTGACGGCAGCGATCACGAAGTACTTCGGCGAGTTCAAGGCGTACGACCAAATCGACGCGGCTCCGGAAGAGAAGGCTCGTGGTATCACGATCTCGACGGCCCACGTTGAATACGAGACGCCGAACCGTCACTATGCGCACGTCGACTGCCCTGGCCACGCCGACTACGTCAAGAACATGATCACGGGTGCCGCACAGATGGACGGCGCGATCCTGGTTTGCTCTGCCGCCGACGGCCCGATGCCGCAGACGCGCGAGCACATCCTGCTCGCCCGCCAGGTTGGTGTTCCGGCGATCGTCGTGTTCCTGAACAAGGTCGACCAGGTTGACGACGCCGAGCTTCTCGAGCTTGTCGAGCTCGAAGTTCGCGAACTTCTGTCGTCCTACGACTTCCCGGGCGACGACATCCCGGTTGTCAAGGGTTCGGCACTTGCTGCTCTTGAAGATTCGGACAAGAAGATCGGCGAAGACGCGATCCGCGAGCTGATGGCTCAGGTTGACGCCTACATCCCGACGCCTGAGCGTCCGATCGACCAGCCGTTCCTGATGCCGATCGAAGACGTATTCTCGATCTCCGGCCGTGGTACGGTTGTGACGGGCCGCGTCGAGCGTGGTATCGTCAAGGTTGGCGAAGAAGTCGAAATCGTCGGCATTCGTCCGACGTCGAAGACGACGGTGACCGGCGTTGAAATGTTCCGCAAGCTGCTCGACCAGGGCCAAGCCGGCGACAATATCGGCGCGCTGATCCGCGGTGTGAACCGTGACGGCGTCGAGCGTGGCCAGATCCTGTGCAAGCCGGGCTCTGTCAAGCCGCACAAGAAGTTCATGGCTGAAGCCTACATCCTGACGAAGGAAGAAGGCGGCCGTCATACGCCGTTCTTCACGAACTACCGTCCGCAGTTCTATTTCCGTACGACTGACGTGACGGGCATCGTGACGCTTCCGGAAGGCACGGAAATGGTTATGCCCGGCGACAACGTGACCGTTGCCGTTGAGCTGATCGTTCCGATCGCGATGGAAGAAAAGCTTCGCTTCGCCATCCGCGAAGGCGGCCGTACCGTCGGCGCTGGCATCGTGGCATCCATCGTCGAGTAAT